>JBKCGZ010000001.1:0-23793 GCA_046303115.1 Bacteroidota bacterium
TATAATTTTCTTGCGAGTAATCGTATTGCACAAAATCTTTCGGACGTAATGTTTTTACATTCCAAGTATGAAACAACTCATGCGATGCAACTCCTAATAATTCTTTATAAAACTCCGGCTTCATTAATGAATAACCTGGTCCGAGGGCAAGGACAGTTGAAGTTGTATGCTCAACTCCGTGATAAAAACGATACGGGGTAATCAGAATCAAGTAATGATATTCAGCAACAGGAAATGTATGCATCACTTCCAACTGCTTTTTAGTGTATGCGATGAAATCTTTTTTAATACGATCGAAATCAGGATTCACTTGCCCTTGAAACCAAAGATGAAATTTAATTCCATCGACTTCGAATGAATCATGATGCATCGAAGCAGAGGCAATAAAAGGACTATCAACTAAATCGTGATAGGTTGCAGCGTGAAGGACATTTTTGCTAAGTGGTTTTAATCCGCAGGCAATTTCCCAAGCCACATCTACATCAATTGTTAAAACACATTCGGTATGAAGCAAGCCATCCAAATAAGGCATACAATGAACAGGATTCACATAAAGAAAATCAGCATCCGTAAAACAAGCACCTGCATCTAACTGATTTGCGTAGTAATTAAACGTGATGGTCATTTCGTTGCAGGCAATTGTATTCACCATCCAACTATGACTATCTATTTTTTCAAACTGAATAGGATTATTATGCTCATCTGTAATTTTAAAATCGCGAACATTCTTAGCAAAATTCCCAAGCTCATATCTACCAGGTCGCCATTTCGGTAACTTCACTAAAGTACTATCGGAATTAACATTCGCCTTAAAAGAAACCTGAATGTATCGGGTAGATGGATTAGGAGAAGAAATTTGATACTGCCACATAATTTTTAATCTTGGCCGTAAAGGTAACCAAAGAAGGTATATTACCGAGTAAACCTAAGGAGTTTCATACTGCTGAATTTCAGTCATATGCCCTATATGAAATAACAAAAAGCCTCCGACTGAACTTATTTAGATTTCAATTACCTTTGCCCCATTAAATACATACAATTATGAATTACGATTTAATAGTTATTGGAAGCGGTCCTGGAGGATATGTTGCTGCCATTCGTGCAAGTCAATTGGGAATGAAAGTAGCCGTGGTTGAAAAAGAATCATTAGGCGGAGTTTGTTTGAACTGGGGATGTATTCCAACGAAAGCTTTATTAAAGAGCGCTCAGGTTTTTGAATATTTAAAGCATGCTGCTGATTACGGTATTACAGTATCAGAAGGTAAAGCTGATTTTAATGCAGTGATAAAGAGAAGTCGCGGAGTAGCTGATGGCATGAGCAAAGGAATTCAGTTTTTATTCAAGAAAAATAAGATTGACGTAATCATGGGTTACGGAAAATTAAAGCCAGGAAAGAAAGTAGAAGTAACTGCTGCTGATGGTAAAGTTTCTATAATTGAAGCTAACCATATCATGCTTGCAACGGGTGCGCGTAGCCGTAATTTGCCAAACATGCCGCAAGATGGAAAGAAAATCATTGGCTATCGTGAAGCAATGGTTTTACCTGAAATGCCTAAGAGCATGGTGATTGTTGGATCAGGTGCAATCGGAAGTGAGTTTGCTTATTTCTATAATGCAATGGGAACGAAAGTTACGATTGTTGAATTCATGGCGAACATTGTTCCTGTAGAAGATGAAGATGTAAGTAAGCAATTAGAAAAATCATTCAAGAAGATGGGCATTAATGTAATGACAGGCTCATCGGTTGAATCAGTTGATACAGCTGAAAACGGTTGCAAGGTAAAAGTAAAAACTGCAAAAGGCGAAGAGATTATCGAGTGTGACATCGTACTTTCTGCTGCAGGTGTTGTTTCCAATCTTGAAAATATCGGATTAGAAGAAGTTGGTGTTATTACTGATAAAGGTAAAGTATTAGTGAACGATTACTACCAAACAAATATCCCAGGCGTTTATGCAATTGGTGATATCGTTAAGGGACCAGCGTTAGCACACGTAGCTTCTGCGGAAGGAATTTGCTGCGTTGAGAAAATTGCGGGAATGCATGTTGAGCCAATCAACTATAGCAACATCCCAGGATGTACGTATTGCTCTCCTGAAATTGCTTCTGTTGGTATGACAGAAAAAGCAGCGAAAGAAGCGGGTTACGAAATTAAAGTTGGTAAGTTCCCATTCTCTGCAAGTGGTAAAGCGCAAGCTGGTGGAGCATCAGAAGGATTTGTGAAAGTAATTTTTGATGCAAAATATGGCGAGTGGTTAGGAGCTCACTTTATTGGAGCGAATGTAACGGAGATGATTGCAGAAGTTGTTGTTGCAAGAAATTTAGAGACAACTGGACATGAAATCATTAAGTCGATTCACCCACACCCTACTATGTCGGAAGCCGTAATGGAAGCGGTTGCGATGGCTTATGGCGAAGTGATTCACTTATAAGAAATAAAAATAATTTTAGAAAAGGCTGTCTCGATGAGATGGCCTTTTTTAATGCAGTCGCTCGAGCAAATCATTCATCTCTGCTTCCCATTCCTTAAACAATTTTGCATCGCGCCAGAAAAGATAATAATCACAACGCTCAGAGGTCAGAAGTGTTTTAATAGCATTGATGGCTAATAGTCGAAGATCTTTATTGGAAGGATCTGAAATTTCATCCCAATCAGGATGTGCCACTTTTACTCCATCGGTATATTCACCATCAAAAAATTCAGGGCCTGGAAAATGTTTTGAAATATTGCCCATTGATGCTGCAACCAATTCTGCACCCAACACAGCTACACAACAGGTCTCGTACATTGTTAAATCTTCGAAATCGTCGATAACAATTGAACATGACGTTCGAATTTCACCAATTAAATCACCACCATTTAAAATTTCTTCAAAGAGATCCATCGCATCTCTGTCTTGAAATATGGAAACACCAAAGACTGACATCTTAATTACATTTTTTCATTCGTTCAACAAAATTGGTAAGCAGTAAATCACGCTGTTCTATAAACTCTGAAATACTTTTATAAAGCAATGTTTTTCCTGCACGATTCATAAAATTAAAATAGATAGCTTCATTCGATGTAGTAAAATAAACATAAGAAGCAATTGAAACGGCTGAATCAATTTCCGTTTTCGTATATCCGTAAAAGTTATATCCTTTAATCGTTAAGGTATCCACTTTGGATTGTACACGCTTAGTACTTTGAAGCAAGAGCTGATAATTATCGACAATAATAGCTTTGTCGGTTTCAAAAGCTGCACTATCGGATACTTCTATTTTAATATACAGCGAAGGCATTTTATCGGCTGTTGTGAAATGCCCCTTGTAATTATCGATATTAGAAACCTCTTCTAATCCATTCTTCGTTTTTAGAAACTTGGATTTTTTTGTCCCTACTCCATAATGATCGAAACGTAAAAAAAGAAAGTTATCATTTCCTTTAAATCCTTCAACACAGCGAATCGCATTCGATTGTGCAAAGGCATTCAAACTAATCACCATTAAAAGAAAGAAAATTATTTTTTTCATTTTCGTTAATCAATCAATTCTAGTAACGCTACATTCTCAACATGTGCCGTATGCGGAAACATATCGACAGGTTGTAATTTAACCACTCTGTATTTTTCACTTAGCATTTCTAAGTCGCGGGCTTGCGTTGCAGGATTACAACTTACGTAAACAATCTTCTTACAAGCAACTTTCAATAACTGCTTTACTACATCCGCATGCATTCCTACACGAGGAGGATCCGTGATGATTACATCCGGGCGACCATTCTGTTCCATGAAATCATCCGTCAATAAATCTTTCATATCACCTGCGTAAAAAACCGTGTTCTCTACTTTATTGATTGATGAATTTACGTTCGCATCATCAATTGCTTCTTTCACGTATTCAATTCCAACAACCTTCTTTGATTGATGCGCCACAAAGTTGGCAATCGTTCCTGTGCCTGTATATAAATCATACACCACTTCATTACCTTTCAAATTGGCAAACTCACGAGCTACCTGATAAAGCACTAACGCTTGCTTTCCATTCGTTTGAAAAAACGATTTGGGGCCGATGCGAAACGTTAAGTTTTCCATTTGCTCTTCGATGTATTCCTTTCCATGATAGCAATGAATTTCCTGATCATGGATGGTATCGTTTGCTTTATTATTGATGACATATAACAACGAAGTAATTTGCGGAAAATTATTTTTCAGATGCTCCAACAATCCATTCAACTTCCCTTCTTCATCTTGATACACCATCACAATCACCATCAAGCCACCGATGGTAGTATTACGGATAATCAGTCCGCGCATCATTCCTTCTCGCTTGCGGATATTCATAAACGGCATTTGATTTTCAACGCAATATTTGCGGACACTTAAACGAATATCGTTAGAAGGATCAGCTTGCAAATAACACTGACGAATGTCTAGTACTTTATCAAACTTACCAGGAATATGAAAACCTAACCCAGGTTCAAATGCTGGCTCATCAACATTCATCTCTTCACGGGTAAGCCATTTTCTATCAGCAAAACTATAATCGAGTTTATTGCGATAAAAAACCTGCTCTGCACTACCAATGATGGGAAGAATATTTGGGCTCTCTAATTTACCGATGCGCGTCATGGCATCTTCCACTTGCTTTTGCTTAAACTGCAATTGCATAGAATAAGAAAAGTGTTGCCACTTACAACCGCCACAGGTTCCAAAATGATGACAAACGGGAGTTGTTCTTTCCTTTGATGGTTGAACAATTGAATGAACGCTTCCTTCAAAAAAGGATTTATGCTTTTTACGAATTTTTACATTGACAATATCGCCGGGAACTGCCTTATCAATAAAGATAACAACGCCGTCACTTTTACAAACTGCTTTCCCTTCATCGGCAATATCGATTACCTCTAAATTTTCAATAATATCTCCTGGCTTCATGGTATTTTTTTACGGAGATAAAAATAGGTAACTTTGAGCTGCCTTTACACCAAATAAATGAAAAAACTTTCGCTGTTAATTCTTTTGATTTTAGCAAGCAACTTTGCTTTTTCATTGCACATTGCGGGTGGCGACTTAACAACGAAGTACTTAGGCAATAATAATTTTGAAGTTGACTTAGTTCTTTACCGCGATTGTTCAAATCCACAAGGCTCTCCGTTTGATCAGGATATCACCATTGGTATATTTAATTCAGATGATAATACACTATTTGACACCATTCATCTGGATTTAGGCTCAATTCAAGCACTATCTTATTCGGGGCCTGGATGTGTTGCACCACCTTCAGTATGTATGCAAGCTGGAACTTACAAGCGAATAGTTCAATTACCCAACCGACCATTAGGCTATTATTTAGTTTGGGAACGATGCTGCCGAAATACAACAGTTGTTAATATTCAAAATCCGAGTCAGGCAGGATTGGCTTTTTATTGCTCGATACCAGACCCTGCATTACAAAGCTCTAGTCCGGAATTTACTGTGCCACCTCTACCCTATGTTTGTGCGCAGTCATACTTTAAATTACCATTTACTGCCGTAGATGTTGATGGCGACTCTTTAGTTTACACATTTACATCACCACTTGAGGGGGGGCATACCTCATCAGGAACCCCAAATCCATTCAGCCCTTCTGGGGCCAATCAGATACCTCAACCTGTTCCTTATACCTCTTGTAGTTGGCAACCACCCTATTCCCTCAATGGCATTTGCGGAACTACGATGCCGTTAGTTATTAATCGACAAACCGGATTAGCAGAAGGGCAAACAGATGCAACAGGACTTTATGCAATGGCAGTAAGTGTAAAAGAATATCGCAATGGCGTTCAGATTGGTGAGATTCGACGTGAAATTGAAATCACTGCAATACCTTGTAGTGGAAACACTGCTCCGAATTTATCTGCTAATGTGATTAATAAAAACTATGAACTATACGCTGGCGATAATTTATGTTTTAATGTAACAGCAAGCGATCCAAACAATGATTCGTTGTTTTTAAATTACTCAGGAGAAATATTTGCTAATACACCTAACACTAGTATTCAAGCTCCTTATGCGGTGAGTTATGATACCGTAGGACAATCTTCTGTAAGTACCACTTTTTGTTGGAACACAGCATGCAATCAAGGAAGGGATTCCGCCTACGTCATCACCTATGAAATTTCTGATAATGGTTGTCCTTTACCTCTAACATCTATCGGAAAATTCACTATACTTGTCAAGCCGACACCAATCATAACTTCACAAAATCTTATTTGCCTTCAATCAACGGATAATAACACCATCGCATTAACGATTGCGAATGATAACAGCATCATCAACCGGCTTTTCGACCACTTTACAATTTACAGAAGTACTAACGGTGGTCCGTTTACGCAAATTGGTAATTATTCAAAAACTACGACGCTTTACGACTCCACCGCTAACAACAACTCAACAAATAAATATTGCTATTACATGACTGGAACCAATCGATGTGGCGAAGAAGGTCCCGTATCAGATACTTTATGCAGCGGAGACAGTAGCTTTGTAAAAATTGCTGAAATTATCAGCGTATCAGTTACTAATCATAATCAAATTAGTATAACATGGAAAAACAATCCTGATTTTTACTCTGCGACATTACATATACAACGTAAATTAAATTGTGATACATGTAGCTGGCAAGACATTGCACAATTAAAGAACTACGCTTTTAATAGTTTTACCGATGAAAAAGTTTATACAAATGAAACTTCTTATTGCTACAATATTTTTGTTACTGATGATTGTGGTAATACCTTCCCTCCCTGTAAAGAGCAATGCAGTATCTTGCTAGAAGGAGAGCAATTCCCGTACGAACATCGTTTAAATTGGACTGAATATATTAATTGGGATAATCAAGTGTCAGGTTATTACATTGAACGTTCAGAACAAACATTTGGAATGCCTTATTCAGATTTGTATTTTAACAACGCTAACACCTTCGAATTTATTGATGATAATTTACCTCTTAAAAATGGAGTGTTTCATTATCGTATTCGTGCAGAGGAAAATCAAGGAGGCAATAATGCAAAGAGTTATTCCAACGAAATAGAATTAATTCAAAAACCAATTTTGTTTTTACCGAATGCATTCTCTCCAAATGAAGATGATTTAAATGAAGTCTGGAAAGCAGAAGGTGCATTTATTAAAGATTACAAGCTTTTATTATTGAACCGATGGTCGCAATTAATTTTTGAAAGCAATTCGGTTGAAGATACTTGGAATGGAAAATACAAAGATGTAGATGTCCCTGAAGGCGTTTATTTTTATCGCTTGCGTTATTCAGGCTACGATTTAAGAACAGTTTACGAGCGATTAGGAACAATCACCGTTATTAGATAAGTACTATTTACTTTCGCCGGATAAAACCTTACCTTTGCAGCAATAATTTACATTATGCATTCGAATACACTATCGCCATTAAGCACAGAAGCCATCCAATTAGAAGATCAATATGGAGCACATAACTACCATCCTATTCCAGTTGTTTTAACAAAAGGAGAAGGTGTTTATGTTTGGGATGTTGATGGTAAGCGTTACTATGATTTTCTTTCTGCTTATTCGGCGGTTAACCAAGGTCATTGTCATCCGAAGATTATTGCAGCAATGATGGAGCAAGCTTCCAAACTGACATTAACTTCTCGTGCTTTTCACAACGATGTTTTAGGTAAGTATGAAAAATTTTTGACTGAATTATTGGGGTATGACAAATTACTTCCAATGAATACAGGGGTTGAAGGCGGCGAAACGGCAATTAAGTTAGCTCGTCGTTGGGGATACGAAGTAAAAGGTATTGAGAAGAATAAAGCTAAAGTCATTTTTGCTGAGGGGAATTTTTGGGGAAGAACATTAGCCGCTGTTTCATCATCGAATGACCCGTCGAGTTATAATGGATATGGCCCTTATATGCCAGGTTTTGAATTAATCCCTTACAATGATTTAGCAGCATTAGAAAACGCCATCAGTGATCCAAATGTTGCTGCGTTTATGGTGGAGCCTATTCAAGGAGAAGCGGGTGTTATTGTACCACACGAAGGTTATTTGAAAGGTGTTTCTGAACTATGTAAAAAATACAACGTGCTTTTTATAGCCGATGAAGTTCAGACGGGAATTGCTAGAACAGGAAAAATGTTAGCCTGCGATCACGAAGGCGTAAAACCAGATATTTTAGTTTTAGGTAAAGCATTATCAGGTGGAACAATGCCTGTATCTGCTGTGTTAGCAAGCAATGAAATCATGCTAACTATCAAGCCGGGTGAACACGGAAGTACGTATGGCGGAAATCCATTAGCTTGTGCAGTTGCAATTGCGGCTATGCAGGTCGTTATAGATGAGAAATTGTCTGAAAATGCTGAACGATTAGGTGAAGTATTAAGAGCGGGATTAAGCGAAATAAAATCAGATCGAGTAACTGCAGTGAGAGGAAAAGGATTATTAAATGCAATTGTTATTCAAGAGAAAGATGGTATTGATGCGTGGGATGTTTGCTTGAAATTAAAAGAAAGAGGCTTGCTTGCAAAACCAACGCATGGAGATATTATTCGCTTTGCACCTCCATTAGTGATAAACGAAGAGCAGCTGAAAGAATGCATTCAGATAATCAAAGACACGATAGAAAGTTTATAATAAAAACGCCCTGAAGCATTCACTACAGGGCGTTTTTGTTTCTTTCATTTTTCTTCAATTAAGCTATCTCATTTGGATTTGGCTTCTTCATGATGAACGCCATGATAACTGCAACTATTGATGAGAAAAACAATGAACCCAATACACCCGTTAATAACATCATTTCTGGGGTTGTCCAATTTTCAATCATTTTAATACTCTGATCAATGACATCATCCGTCATTCCTTTCTTTTGCATTTGGATGATTGCTTGATCTAAAACAAATTTAACATAACCCGTATCAATAAATTTTACTTGCACATAAAAGAAAATAGAAGATAAAACGCCCCCTATTAAACCGATAGAAAGGCCTCCCTTAAATATTTTGGAGAAAGTAATAAATCCTCCATTTTCGGCCTTAACATCTTTCACTAATTGAACAGTAAAATAAGCAAGAACTGCCAATGTCAAATAATTTAACGAACCTGCTGATGGCATACGATTCAATTCTGTTACATACATTACTAACATCAATAGTATTGAAAACCCTCCGTAATATAGTCCGTAACTAACCTCTCTTTTCATAAGTTTGTGTGTTTTGATTTCGGATGTAAAAATAGAAAAATGTTTGTAAGAGCGATTGAAGATATCAGCAGGTTCACAAAGCCTATCCATAGTATTATGCGATTGTATCCAAGCAATCATGTGATGCCAGGGTCGGCAACTTTATTTTTTGTGAATGATAATGGAGTTGCAATTACGTGCCGACATGTAGCTGAACAAATTCTTCAAACGGAGCATATTAATCAGCAATATCTCCTCTTTTCTCAAAGACGTTTTCGATTAAAGAACGACGAACATTATGATAACAACTTAAAAGACATTGAAGGCGAATTCAACTTCAGAGACAATTCGATTGTTCAAATGAAGCAAAGCTTTTTAGGCTGCTTCGATAAAATCACTTCACTTGATTGTCATTTGCATCCTACTCAAGATTTAGCAATTTTGGTGTTTAAAGGATTTACTAAAATCTTGTATCAAGGACATGCTCGATTTAAGTCGGAAGATAACGATGTAAGACAAGGAAAACAGCTTTGCCGTTTAGGATTCCCATTTCCTGAGTTCAATAATTTCAAATACAACTACAAAACGGATGAAATTGAATGGACGAAAGAAGGTAATGCATGGTCGCCGAGTTTTCCAATTGATGGAATTGTCACGCGTATGCTTGCACCTAACGGAAAAATTGTAGGGATTGAAATGAGCTCCCCAGGGTTGCGAGGACAAAGTGGCGGACCGCTATTCGATCACGAGGGTGTCATTTATGGAATGCAAAGTTCTACGAAGCATTTACATCTTGGTTTTGACTTGGTTGACTATGAAAGTCCATTTGGTAGTGAAGTCAAAAAAGTAAGCAACTCCCCTTTTCTACATGTAGGACAATGCGTACATGCATCTGTGATTAAGGAGTTTTTACGCCTCCATAATGTTGAATTCTTCGAAGATTAAATTAAATATCCCGATTCTCTGTTTTTAGAGATGAAATAAGGTCTAATTATTCCTTTTTTTAAATTATTTTTGCAGACTTAAAATTTGAATCATGGGATTAAAATGCGGGATTGTTGGATTACCCAACGTTGGAAAATCGACTTTATTTAATTGTTTATCGAATGCAAAGGCTGTTGCAGCCAATTTTCCATTCTGTACGATTGAGCCAAACATTGGGGTTATTACAGTACCAGACGATCGTTTGAATGAATTAGAAAGGTTAGTAAAACCACAACGTGTAGTTCCTACGACTGTGGAAATTGTAGATATCGCAGGACTTGTTCGCGGAGCAAGTAAAGGAGAAGGACTAGGAAATCAGTTTTTAGGAAATATTCGCGAGTGCGATGCAATCTTACACGTATTACGTTGCTTTGACGATCCGAATGTGGTGCACGTTGATGGACAGGTAAATCCTGTACGAGATAAAGAAACAATCGATATCGAACTTCAATTAAAAGATTTAGAAACGATTGAAAAGAGAATGCAGCGCATTGAAAAAGCTGCCAAGGTGGGTTCAGATAAAGACGCAAAGAAAACATTCGAAATTTATTTGACTTTAAAAGGTCATTTAGAAAAAGGATTATCGGCTCGCTCTGCTCCTCTTTCAGAAGAAGAATGGAAGATAGTTGAAGACTTAATGTTGTTAACGACGAAGCCTGTACTTTACGTTTGTAATGTTGATGAAGGGTCTGTTGTAAATGGCAATCAGCATGTAGATGCCGTTCGCAAAGCTATTGAAGGTGAGAATGCAGATATTTTAATTATTGCTGCTGCTATTGAAGCGGACATTTCTCAATTAGAAAGTTTCGACGATAGAAAAGCATTTTTAGATGATTTAGGATTAACAGAATCTGGCGTTGCGAAGTTGATTAAAGCAGCGTATCAATTATTAAAACTACAAACCTATTTTACTGCAGGTGAAAAAGAAGTTCGTGCCTGGACTATCCACGAAGGAATGACAGCGCCACAAGCGGCGAGTGTAATTCATACTGATTTTGAAAAAGGATTTATCAGAGCGGAAGTAATTCACTATGATGATTTCTTAAAATATGGATCTGAATCAGGCTGTCGCGATGCTGGTAAACTTGCCGTAGAGGGTAAAGAATACATTGTGCAGGATGGCGATTTAATGCATTTCAGATTTAACGTATAAACGATTATATTTAACCTTATAAATTAAGCTCACTATGGGACGCGCATTTGAAAAAAGGAAACATAAAATATTTGCGAACAACGCAAAAAATGCAAGAGCATTTACTCGTATAGGAAAAGAGATTGCCATTGCTGTAAAATTAGGAGGGTCTAGTCCTGATGGAAACCCACGTTTAAGAATGGTTATGCAAAATGCGAAAGCGTTGAACATGCCAAAGGACCGTGTAGAAGCAGCTATTAATCGCGCAGCAGCGAAAGATGCAAAAGCGATGGATGAAGTAATCTTTGAAGGATATGGTCCACATGGTGTTGCTGTATTAGTTGAAACGGCAACGGATAACAATACGCGTACGGTTGCAAATATCCGCATGTATTTTAACCGTGCAGAAGGTTCATTAGGCAAGACTGGATCATTAGATTTCATCTTTAACCGCAAAGGAATTTTCACGATTGAAAAAGGCACTCGCACATTAGAAGATTTAGAATTAGAACTAATCGACTATGGTGCAGAAGAGTTTGAATCAGATGAAAACGAAGTAGCTGTCTATACTTCCTTCTCTGATTTTGGTCCGATGCAAAAAGCATTAGAAGAAAAAGGAATTACAATCATCAGTGCGGAACTAGATCGCATTCCTGCAACCTACGCAGAAGTAGATGATGCGCAACGTGCAGAAGTTATGAAGATGATTGAAAAGATTGAAGAAGATGAAGACGTGCAGAATGTATTTCACAATATGCGTGAAGAAGAATAAATAGAAATTTATCGATAAATAAAAACGGGCCGTAGAATTTACTACAGCCCGTTTTTTTATTAGGTAATAGCTACTATAAAAAATTCAAGCGCGACATAAACACATCTTTATAGGACTTTCCAATTGGTATTGTTTTATCTCCGATAAGAACAGAGTTTTCATCGAGCACAGTAATTTTTTCAAGAGGGATAATAAAAGAACGGTGTACACGTAAGAATTTAGAAGATGGTAATTTCATCTCTACATCTTTCATTGTTGAGTGAATGATAAACTGATCTGTATTCGTTTGAATAATTACATAATTATCCATTGCCTGAATCCATTGCACATTATCTAAATATACTTTTACCAGCATCGAACCTTTCTTCACAAAAAAAGAATTTTGTACCACCTGATTGTCCATTACAGTAGATGGTGCGACTTGCGCAGCAGTAGGCGATGAAGAATCGGCAGCATCAGTAATCACCATTGCAAGACCAAGAAAATTATCCTTCTCATCACGCACGGCTGAAGCGGTAATATTACAAGGAATGTTACTATTGTCTTTTTTAATTATCACATATGAATTTGATAGGGAAAAAACATTATCCCTTACAACCATACTTTTCAAATCACCTTTTGTTATTGATATGCCACCCTCTTTTTCTATTCCAATCAAAGAATAAATATCTAATCCAATTGAATCCATTCCACTTAATCCGCCGCAAATAGACAATGCTTTTTCATTGATATAATTTATACGTAAATCCTGATCAGTAACAAAAACTGCATTTTCAATTTTCCCCAATGCGTTTGAAAGTCGTTGTTCTGACAAACGCAATTCACGATCTTTAGAAAACTTGAAGAGTGCCATTTCAACAGTTGTTTTCAAATCACCTTCATTGAAAGGTTTCACAAGGTATCCATAAGGCTCTGTTACTTTTGCTCTATCAATTGTATCCTGATCAACAAAAGAAGTTAGGAAAATGACAGGGATATCATATCGATCTTTGATATGTTCTGCGATATGCACTCCATCTTGCTCTCCTTTTAATTTAACATCTAAAAAAACAATATCTGGCTCCACCTCTTCTAATTTTTCGTATGCTGATACTGCCGAAGATGCTGTTGCAGGTACTTCATATCCTAATTTTTCAAGTGTACGTTGTATATCTTTAGCAACGATGCTTTCGTCTTCAACAACAAGAATTCTGATTTTGCTCATAGTATAAAATTAGCTAATGTTTTTAAAATTCAGTTTATATGTTAAGCCCTTATTTGGCGAAGTTACTAATTCCAATTTACCATCCAACTGATCCGATAATGCCTGTATTAACTGAAATCCTAATGAGTCAGCTGTTTCAAGATTAAAATCAGCAGGAAGCCCTACTCCGTTATCATTTATTTCGAGATAATATTCGCCTTCACTTCTATTTTGTAAAATAATATAAATGCGCCCCTTGTCCTTACCGATGAACGCGTGTTTAAAGGAATTGGAAACAATTTCGTTAATAATTAATCCACAGGGAACAGCTGTATCAATGTCCAACTTTACATTTTCAATTTTAACATCTATAACAATTGAATTTGGATTAATCTTAAACGAAGAATAAAGATGTTCAATTAACTTTCGCGAATAATCATCAAAGTCGATTTGCGATATACCATCAGACTGATAAAATCGTTCGTGAATAAGGGCCATACTTTTTATTCTATCCTGACCTTCTTTTAAAGCCTGGTACGCTTTATCATCATCAATATAACTTGTTTGTAGATTAAAAAGACTTATTATAATCTGGAGATTGTTTTTAACTCGATGATGAATCTCGCGTAGTAAAAGTCCTTTTTCCTCTAAAGCTGCTTTTATTTGCTCCTCCATTTTCTTTCGAAGCGTTATATCAGTTTCAATAACAACAATATTTTTCAATTCACCTTGCTCATTAAAAATTGGAGTTAACGTAGATGAAAGCCAATAATGCTTACCTGATTTACTTAACACCTCCGATTCATAAACAATAGATTTCTTTTCTGTAATAATATCACTTATAAAAACTGCAACATCATTATTAGAAGAAATCTCTTTTAACGAAACTCCTCTAACTTTTTTGTATTCTTCCAACGAATATTCAGTCAGCTTTTCAAAGCCAGTGTTAACCCATTCCAGTTGCTGATTATCATCAAAAATCAAAATAGCATTGTCGGTTTCGGAGGCTACAAGCGACAATTTTTCTAATTCACTGTTTTTGAACTGTAATTCTTTTGTTCTGTCTTCTACTTTATCTTCCAAAATCTCTTTTGCAATT
This sequence comes from Bacteroidota bacterium, assembly GCA_046303115.1. GTDB lineage: Bacteria > Bacteroidota > Bacteroidia > AKYH767-A > OLB10 > CAINEC01. Next base: position 14,337 of record JBKCGZ010000001.1, read on the forward strand.
CTCAATGTTCGTGTACGATAACGGTACCATAGGAATATTGAAGAAGATATTGTAACTATATAAAATAAATATGCCCAAATAGTTTTATAGTAAGGCGCTTTTATTTCAAAAGCAAAAGTAACAGGCTTAGTATAGTCGTAACCGTTAGCGGTAGCCTGCACTTTAAAAGTATATTTCCCAGGAGGGATATTTGAATAGTTTGCAAAATTTGATTTAGTAAGCGGAGACCAATGATTATCGAAACCTTCTAAAAAATATCGATAGCGTAACTCCTCTGGTGCTGTAAGAAACACACCGCTGCAAATAAAATTTAAATTATTATCAGCATAGCCAAGAATTAAATCGACTGGCAATCCTGTATGAGAATTCACACTAAAATTTTTCTTTGACCAATCCACATCTTCAAAAAACAATTGAACCTTTGATAGTGATAAATTAGGGAGGTATGTTTTAATAAATCCTGTAGCTGGATTAAATCGGATAACCCCATTTACTGAACCCATCCAAATATTTCCTTCATTATCTTGCGCTGCTGCGTTTGTTTCTACGCCGTTATACCCATTACTTTTGTTAATATGCTGTAATTGAACTTTTGCATTTTCTGAATACAATTTCCAGTCTAAACGATCAACTCCAACCGTTGTTCCAACCCATAGAAAATTAGCTTTATCAATTAATGTAAAGAGTACTTTGCTATTTGAAAGTCCATTATTTGCATCCAGCACCCATAATTTTTGTTGTTCAGGTTTTAAGTTGTTAAACACAATTAATCCTAAATCATATCCTCCAATTATTATGGAACCTTTGTTATCACTTATTATGGAAGTAACTGGTGTTTTTTTTAAATTAAAAATATCATTGAATGAAGTGGCGACATCATTATTAATTTGAAAAACACCTTTCATAGTACCAACCCAAAGTACATTGTTTTCGTCCTCAAATACAGTACGCACATTTTCATTTTTCAAACCATTGCGTGCATTCAGCAAATTGAGTTGTTGTCCAAAATATTTATATAAACCTTTATCCGTACCAAAGTAAACAGCACCAGAACTTGATTTTTCAATTGCATACACAATCGTATTTTGCAATTCAGCAATAGGATATACACATTTGTTTAACTTAATATCGTATAGTACGGGTCCGTTAGTTGTACCAAGCCAAACTGATGAATTATTTTCTTTTTCAATCGACCAAACACTATTACTACTTAACTTTGTTGAAAGCACCTTGCCAGCTTTAATAATATTAAGTCCACCAGCGAGGGTACCTAAAAGTACTTGCCCCCCATCAGTATCATAATAAACAGAAAGAATATTATTACTTGGAAGTCCATCTTCTGCATTAAATGTAGCAAATCGATTATTATCGTACTTATAAATTCCCATCCATGTACCAATCCAAAAGTTACCTTCTCGATCGCTCATTAAGCTAGTCACAATCTTACTATTAACCTTTTCGCCAAGCTGAATAACTTCAAACTTATTTCCTGCCCATTTTACTAGTCCTCCTCCATAAGTCCCAACCCAAAGTGTACCATTATCATCTTTTAAAAGCGATTCAACTCTGTCATTGGGCAATCCGTTAACACTTGAGTAATTAGTAAATTTATTATCTTTTAAAATCGATAAACCGTCGTACGTACCAAACGCAAACTCCTCATTACTTAGCTGTTCAATACAATAAACGATATTACTATTGAAACCTGCTACACCAGAAGAATAATTAATAAACTTATTATTAATATAAACAGACACTCCATTCGCTGTCGCAACCCATACCCTGCCAATCTGATCAGTTAGCAAATCAAAAATTATATTACTTGGAAGTCCATCTTGCACAGAATAATTGATAAATTTCTGTCCATCGAAATGTGATAAACCATCATTAGTACCAACCCAAATTCCATTTTTACCATCACCTTTTACTACATTGATAATATCATTAGCTAATCCGTTTTCAGTATTATAGATCGTAAATTTAGTTCCAGAGTATCTAAAAAGACCCTTTCTAATGGATCCAAACCATATATTCCCTTTAACGTCCTGATAAATCGACTTTACTGGGTTGCTAGAAAGCTCTGGACAGTTATCTGGATTTGAAAAGTTCTTTCCATCAAATGTCACCACGCCCGACATTGTAGCTATCCAGATTAGTCCATGTCGATCTTGAATAACGTCATTAATTTGATTTCCTGGCAATCCATTACTTTGACTATAATTAACCACATTCAACTGTTGCCCTTTGGCAACAGAGAAATTTATGATTAAGATCAAAAAGCATTGGGCAAATTTCAACATGCAGACATTTCTTCGAGAATATAAAAATAGAGTTTCAAATAACTCAATAATTAAAATATTTCACCCATCCTTTCCCTTTATTAACACTGCTTTTGTGAATAAAAGCCAAAAAACATTTGATTTTTCTTTACTTCCGATGCTTCATTGCGTAAATTTGTTTCGCCTACTAATAGAGCAATAAAAATTCAAAAAATATGATGAAATCAATTACTTTTAATTTTTTTGGAGCATTAATGTTACTGTATGTAACTACTGTTAATGCACAAAATGCATCTGTGACTATTTCTCCTGCAGGTCCAACGATTTGCGAGGGAACAGTTCTGACTGCAAATACATCAGGATTGACGGGTCCACTTACTTATTTATGGTCAGATGGCTCAACAACACCTTCAATTATCGCTTATCAATCTGGGAATTATCGTGTTCGTGTAACTGGAACAACCCTATATAACGGAGTAAGAACAGTTTCAAGTGCACTTGTGCCATACACGGTTATAGTTTCTCCCAATCCTCTTATTGCCGTCTCAGGTAGCTCCAATCTTTGTCCAAATGATTCAGTGAAGCTTGTTGCAAAAGGCAGACGACCTTACTATTCTTACTCATGGAGTAATGGTTCTAATTTAACGTATACCTATGCAAATCAATCAGGCACTTACGTTCTAACAACATCTACAAATGTTGGTGGTTGTAATTTCTCCGCTTCAGCTTCTGTTGATATAAATGTATTTGACAACGGATATCAGCCTGTTGTTAATGCAATTTCATCATTAACAGTTTGCAAACCAGGTTATGTTGACTTAAGCGCAGACGCAGGATTTTCAAGTTATCAATGGAATTGGTACGACGGAACGCCATCTGGAGGTTCCTCAACTAATCAGGCTGTATCAATCTTAATGGACGGAAGCACTGGAGGAGCGGTTTTAGATACTGCGACAGTATACTTAACAGTTCAATTAAATGGATCATGTTCATTTACTTCTGCAGGGACTGTAATTCGTTCTGTGCGTCAAGTTGAATTAAGAACTCAAGATTGCGGAGTTTATAGTTTCAATAGTACTGATAGTGTAAAATGTGGACCAGTTTTACCTTATTTATCAACTCCTCAGTACGAATTCGAGTTTGAAGAAACTGGAAATCCAGGTGTAATATGGACTCATATCTCGAATGATCAGTGGTGTCGTTTTGCTGATGTAAGCCCCGCGATTTTACCTAATAAATATTATAATATTCGTGTTCGTCCGGTAATTAACGGCACAAGCTATTGCTATGGAAATATTTGTCAGATTGGAATTGCAACGCTAAGACCGAACCATTCAACGTTATCTTATGCGGAGCGTGTTGATGGATCATTAGTTGATGCTCAGATATTCCCTAACCCTTCCAATTCAGAATTCAATTTAATTCTTAACAGCGATTTAGAAAACACTCCTGCCGTGATTACAATTACTGATCTTAGCGGAAGAATTATTGAAACTTTTAATTTTGACGGAAGTCAAAACAAAGTACAGTTTGGTAAAAACTTAATGAACGGATTATACATGGTAACAGTTCAACAAGGTGAATTTAAAAATGTAACAAGAGTTTTAAAAACAAATTAGTAAAATAAATGTTTATATTTTCACTAAAAACAGAGAGGTACTCCTCTCTGTTTCTGGTCATATTAAAGACTGTATTTCAACAATTATTAATTTAACCTTAAAAAAACTGATCTTAACAACCTACAAATAACTTATTATCTTTAATTTTGCTCATATTGAATCTTTAACTGCCTAAAACATAAAACATCAAATCATTTTTATGAAAATTAAATCTCTACTATTAGCATTTATTTTAACATTGACTTTCGGGGCAAATGCCCAAAATGCAAGTGTTACAATCGATCCTGCTGGCCCCACTGTTTGCGAAGGAACCACTCTTACTGCAATAACATCTGGCATGACGGGTCCTTTTACCTATCAATGGTCAACTGGCGAAACTACCCCTTCAATTGTAATCACACAAGGTGGTCAATATCGAGTGCGAGTTACAGGAACTACATTGTACAATGGCGTCCGACAAGTATCAAGTGCGTTAGTTCCGTATACTGTAATCGTTTCTCCACGTCCATCAATTTTTGTTCAAGGAGATCCTAATGTATGTCCAGGAGATTCTGTACGTTTAGTTGCAAAATACAGAAGACCATATTATAATTATTCATGGAACACCGGACAAACAATACCTGCAATTTACGCTAGTCAGTCTGGAACTTACGTTTTAACTACCTCAACAAATGCGGGTGGTTGTAATTACTCAGCTAGCACCTCTGTTGATGTTAATGTATTTGACAATGGTTACCAACCTGCTATTACTCCTTTAACTCCATTAATCGCATGTAAACCTGCTTCATTCCAATTATCAGCAGATCCTGGATTTGCTAATTATGAGTGGACGTGGTTTGATGGTTCAGCTACAGGAGGTGTTTCAAACACTTCTAATGCGACTGTTTTATTAGATGGAAGTGGTGGCGGACCAATCCTAGACACTTCAACCGTATATTTGACCGTTCAATTGGGTGGTGGATGTAAATTTACTTCTTCAACAATAGTTCGTTCAATTCGTCAAATTGAATTAAGAGCCCCTTTTTGTGGCGTTTTCAATTATTGCTTAACTGATAGCGTTCAAGCTGAATTAGTATTGACATACTTATATGCTCCTCAATATGAATTTGAATTTGAAGAAACATTATATCCAGGTACAACTTGGACCTACTTATCGAATTCAAGATGGTGCAATTTATCAAATGTAACACCTGCTTTACAAGTTTCTAAATTCTACAATGTGCGTGTTCGTCCAGTTATTAATGGAACTCCATATTGTTATGGTAACGTTTGTCAAATTGGAATTGCAACACTTCGCCCGAATCATTCGACATTATCTTATGCAGAAAGATTAGATGGTTCTGCAGTAGATGCTACTATCTATCCGAATCCTTCAAGCTCCGAATTTAACCTTACTCTAAATAGCGACCTAGCTAATACTCCTGCAGTTGTAACTGTAACTGATTTAAGCGGAAGAATAGTTGAAACATTTAACTTTGATGGAAGTCAAAATACTGTTCAGTTTGGTAAAAACCTCATGAATGGTATTTACATGGTAACTGTAGAACAAGGTGATTTCAAAAATGTTACACGAGTTTTAAAATCAAATTAATAATTAAACCCTTAATTACTGCTTGCATAAAAAGAGACCCAAACGGGTCTCTTTTTGTTTTATTTAACAATTAACTTTTTACTTATTTGCTCATTGCCATTATTAAACTTGATAACGTATAAACCGCTTGCAACATCAGGAACAACAAAACGCGAAGTATTATCCGACATCAAACATTGCTTAGTAAAAACTCTGCTTCCTTGTAAATCATAAAGCTCTACTAAAAGATTATCGTTATTTCTCAAATTAGAAATAGTAATAGTTTGATTTGCGTTTATAGGATTAGGAAATATAGAAATATAATCTAGCGTCAAATTATTCAAACCACTTGCTGTTTGATTTAAAACAAATAACCCATTTTGCATATCTGAAACAGCAATATTACTGCTGCTAAAAAATGGATAAGCGCCCCAAGCTCCCTGATATGCCAGAGTAGGATATGGACCTCCTAATGGCTCTTGATTATGCGTATCGAAATAAGCAATCCTAGTAGCATTATATGGATCTGAAACATCATAGACCTGCAGTCCATCGAGATAATATGCGACATAGCATATATTACCCACAATAAAAGGATTATGCGGTGTTACAACAGGATTACTACTAAATGTTGAAGTAACAGTCAAGTTCTGAAGATCGCTTACGTCAAGTACCTTAATTGGCAAACCAGATGGGACTTCATCCATAAAAATCAATGTTGAATTATCTGCCAATGCTGAACTATGATTATAACCTTGCGATGGATAAGAAGTAAGTGAATTGATTAATTGAAAGTGGTTAATAATAGAATCGTATTTAAAAATATACAATCCATCGTATCCACAAGATGCGTAAACAGTGTCATTACGTACAAACATATCATGAACCTGATTGCCTGGCAGTAACGTAGGATAATCATCGTTAATACTTCTTAGATAAGTAGGCGCTTCAGGATTATTCAAACTAAAAACAGCCATCGATGCATTTTGTGTAAACTGTCCACCTCGAACGAGACCAACATACAATTTATTACCATCGATATATAATGTATGTCCCCTTTCAAATAAAGAAGAATAATCTGCAACTACATGGACTGAGTCTGGCAGATATTGCAAATCTACAATCTGAAAACTATTTGGTGATTGATCATCGCTTATGAGATAAGCATAATGACTATAAGTTTTAATCTCCCTCCATATACATGCGCCTCGGCGACCAGCAACAAAATCAGATTTAAGGGGTGATTGCGGATTGGTGATATCAATAAAATAAACACCCGCTGTAGAACCAATTAACGCATATTCCCTGCCGTTAGATTCGTAGCCCCATATACCATTGTACTTGATGCCATAGGTAGGTTCTGCAATCACTGTTGAATCATACCAATTCGATTGCAAATTAATATTTAACGATTGATATGTTTGTGCATTAACTGCACCAGCTATCAGGAATAGCATGTATTTAATTAGTGTTCTCATTTGTTTTTCTGATGAATAGCATTTTGGATTAAATCAATTAGATTACTATCATTTTTTTCGTTCATACAAACCTCGATATCAATAAAGGCAAGAGGTAAATTTTGTATTAAATGTTTTAATTCGGATGTATTAAATCGCATAAAATCCTTGCGAGTAGTCAGTATTACAACAGGTGAATTCTGACTTAATAACTGATTGTATTCCGCCTTTATTTTTATAATATCTCCTGACGAAAACTGATAGTGATCTTTAAAAATAAATTCAGTGACCGACTTAGCATTTGAATTTGCAAATTCTATGAATGGCTTTGGGTTAGCTATTCCGGCTACCACTATAACATTAGAATTTTGCAAATAGGCAATTGGCATTTTCTCACCGGATAAAAACTCCATCGACTCACTATAACGCATATACGAAAAAAGCACTTTTCGAATTCCATACTTTTGGATATTAGTTCGCACCTCTTGCATTTCACTTGCACTGATGCTTTCAGGTGATTTACTTACGATAACTACATCCGCTCGCTTTACTCCTGATTTTGGCTCTCGTAAACGACCAGCAGGCAATAACTGATCGTTATAGAATAAATCCGAATAATCAGTAATCAAAATATTAAAATCAGGCTTCACAAATCGATGCTGAAATGCATCATCCAACAAAATAATATCACAATTTTTTTCTTTTTCAATTTGCTTAATTCCCTCTACCCTTTTTTCACAAACAGCAATATTCAATTCAGAAAAGAGATTGGCATATTGAAGGGGCTCATCACCAACCTGCAAAGGACTATTATCCGCTTTTACCCATTTAAAGCCTTTTGTAATACGGCCGTATCCACGACTTAAAACTGATAATTGATAATTACTTTTTAATTGATTAATAAGATAAATTACATGCGGCGACTTACCAGTTCCTCCAGCGGATAAATTACCAACATTAATGACAAACGATTTAAAAGATTGCTGCTTTAAAGCACCTATATCAAATAGGGAATTCCTTAAACGGACAATTATTCCGTATAAAAATGAGAAAGGAAGCAATAAAATTCGCATAGTTTCAAAAATATAACTTTTTAAGTACACAGAGTGATTAAATTTGTCGTACTTATAAAATAGATTATGCAACTAAAAGAGATTATTCAGTTTTTAGAAGATAAGGCCCCTTCATCACTTCAGGAGAGCTATGATAATTCGGGTTTAATATGCGGCCACCCATCCATGGAAATAAAAGGAGCAATTATATGTCTCGATAGTACCGAGGAAGTTATTGATGAAGCTATCCGACATGGATATAATCTTGTAATCGCGCACCACCCTATTGTTTTTAGTGGCTTAAAGAAACTTAATGGTAAAAATTATATCGAAAGAACAATCATTAAAGCCATTAAAAATGATATCGCCATTTATGCTATCCACACTAACCTCGATAATGTCATCCACGGAGTAAATACAAAAATTGCAGAGAAGATTGGCCTTGTTAATTGCAGAATTTTAAGTCCAATGAAGAACAAACTACTTAAACTAAGTACTTACGTGCCTCATGAGCATGCCGAGAAAGTAAAAGAAGCCCTTTTTAATGCCGGCGCTGGACATATTGGAAACTACTCAGAATGTAGCTTTAGCACCATTGGAGAAGGTACTTTTAAGGGAGGAGATGGCAGTAATCCAGTTTATGGCGAAAAAAACGTTCGCTTTAAAGGCCATGAAACTAAAATTGAAGTTATCCTCGAAAGTCATAAACAACATCAAGTTTTTAGAGCGCTAAAAGAGGCACATCCATACGAAGAGGTGGCTTATGAGATCCTTTCCTTGGTAAATAGCTGGCAAGATGCAGGAGCCGGAATGATTGGTGAAATCGCCGAAGAAATGGAAGCAATTCCCTTCCTTAAATCATTAAAAATCAATATAAAAACAGAAATTATCCGACATACAAATACTGTCAATAAAACCATTAAAAAGGTAGCCATTTGTGGCGGTGCGGGCAGCTTTTTGTTGGAAGATGCTAAGCGCGCCGGAGCTGATGTTTTTATTACGGGCGACTTTAAATACCACCAGTTTTTTGATGCTGATGGCAGTATCATTATCGCCGATATTGGACATTATGAAAGTGAACAATTCACAATTGAGCTTTTAGGTGATTGGCTTAGCGAAAAATTTCCTACATTTGCCCTCCGTTTAACGGAGATTAATACCAATCCAATTAATTACCTCTAATCATGGCTACTAGAAAGTCTAAGAAAGCAGCAGAAGCAATTGTTGAAGTTCCTAAAAAGGCGAAACCAATTGTTCGTTCAATCGACAAAGGCGACAACAGTATTGAGCATAAGCTTCGTGCCCTTTATCAATTACAATTAATCGATAGTCAAATCGACAGAATCCGTATTACACGTGGTGAGTTACCAATGGAAGTATTGGATTTAGAAGATGAAATAGCTGGACTACAAACTCGTGTAACGAACTATACAGAAGAAGCAGCTGAGTTAGATGAGCAAATCAAAAATCGTAAGCAAGC
>JBKCGZ010000002.1:0-7078 GCA_046303115.1 Bacteroidota bacterium
AAAGCAATTGCTTGTACTTTAGTATTATGTCCTGCAACCAAACTGACGAAGTTAAATGAACAGAATGCGTAGGCAATTGCTAACGCTATGGCTAGACGAAAATCAGCTTTAAGCGTAATTGCTAAAATGTAGAAACTTAACAAGGCTAAGAAAACTATATTAGCCGGAGATGGCAAACCCAACCAAAAGAAATCATTGATGTACTTCACCCAATTAGAAGGATATAAAACAGAAATCTGATAAGAAGGCATTCCACTAAACATGGAGTTGGTCCATAAAGCTTCTTTTCCTGTTTGCGCTTTATAATCTAAAATTTCCTTACTCATCCCAATCCACTGCGACACGTCATGCGTTGAAAGCGAGGATCCAGAAAGTGTTGGAAGAAAATAAACTACAGTAAGTAAAAGGAAAACACCCATTGCAATAGCGTGTGGTTTTACCTTGTTAAAGTCGATAGATTTCATAGTATATTTAATTGCCTCCGAAAATAATCGGAAAATGCCTAACTACGAAATAAAAAACCAAAAATTAACCACCAGGAATACGAACAAAAAACAAACGAAATCAGTCTTTGATTTCTACATAATCAACGTACTCCCCATCATCGTCGTTAATTCGTTTATTCGACTTTTTAGTAGAAGTGTCAACATGAACCTTACCCTCTTGATTTCGCTGATGAGCGTATGAATGACCTTGTTGCTTTTGCATCTCTTTATAAAGCTTTTTCGATACCGCATTCATCACTAAGAAGAACAGGTACCGTCTAAAAACTCCAAAGACAATAAAAATAGCAATGAGTACAAGAATAAAATCAGACATAAAAGCCTCCTTTCAATAATTATCTCGACAAATATAGATTTCGCTCAGAATAGACCTTTTGGAAGAATTCATCCTGTAAATCATCAATGAAATAAATCGCCTCACCTGTTGATTTCATCTCTGGCCCTAGTTCTTTATTTACATCTCTGAATTTCTCGAATGAAAACACAGGAACTTTAATCGCATATCCACTCTTTGTAGGATTGAATTTAATATCTTTTACTTTAACAGCGCCCAGCATCACTTTAGTGGCATAGTTTACATAAGGTTCATCGTAAGCCTTCGCAATAAATGGAACTGTACGTGACGCTCTCGGATTAGCCTCAATGACATAAACGATATCGTTTTTAATTGCGAACTGAATATTGATTAATCCTTTCACCTGCATTGCTTTCGCAATTGACTTAGTATGTTCCTCAATCTGACGAATGACATCATCACTTAAATCGAACGGAGGTAAAACCGCATTACTATCACCGCTATGAATTCCTGCTGGCTCAATATGCTCCATGACACCAATGATGTAAACATCTTCTCCGTCACAAATTGCATCTGCTTCTGCTTCTATTGCTTTCTCCAAAAAATGATCTACCAACACTTTGTTATCAGGAATATCTTTTAAAATATTTACAACGTGCGTCTCTAACTCTTGCTCATTGATAACAATCTTCATACTCTGTCCGCCTAATACATAACTCGGACGAACTAACAGAGGAAATCCTAACTCTCTTGAAACACCTACCGCTTGATCTGCATCTTCAATTACCCCAAATTTCGGATAAGGAATATTTAAATCTCGAATCAAAGTTGAAAAAAGACAACGGTCCTCTGCTAAATCCAGCGACTCGTAACTAGTACCAATGATTTTGATTCCGTACTTATTTAATTTCTCTGCTAACTTTAAAGCTGTTTGTCCACCTAACTGCACAATCACCCCTTCTGGTTTTTCATGTTGGATAATATCGTAGATATGCTCCCAGAAAACAGGCTCGAAGTATAGTTTATCAGCAATATCGAAATCGGTTGAAACTGTTTCAGGATTACAATTAATCATGATGGTTTCATAGCCACATTCCTTAGCAGCTAGTACACCATGCACACAACTATAATCGAATTCGATTCCTTGTCCGATACGATTAGGGCCTGAACCTAGAATAATAATTTTCTTTTTATCGCTTGCTACAGATTCATTCTCTGTTTCAAAAGTAGAATAGTAATAAGGAGTGCGCGCTTCAAATTCTGCTGCACAGGTATCTACTAGTTTGTAAACACGATTTATTTTTAAATCTTTTCGCTTTGCATAAACCTGACTTTCTAAACAACGAAGCAAATGAGCAATCTGACGATCAGCATAACCTTTCTGCTTTGCATCCAGCATTAAGTCAAATGGTAAAGAGTCAAGCGTATGCTTTTGAATTTCTTTTTCAAGCTCTACTAACTCTTCAATTTGATTTAAGAACCAAGCATCAATTTTTGTTAGCTTCTGAATAGTTTTAAAAGGAATTCCTAGTTTGAATGCATCATAAATATGGAACAATCGATTCCATCCTGGATTTTTCAAACTATCTAAAATCTGTTCTTGATTTTTAAGTTCTTTTCCATCCGCACCTAGTCCGTTACGTTTTATCTCTAACGATTGACAAGCCTTTTGCAATGCCTCTTGAAACGAACGTCCTATACCCATTGCTTCCCCCACCGATTTCATTTGAAGTCCTAAATGACGATCAGCACCTTTAAACTTATCGAAATTCCAACGAGGTACTTTCACGATTACATAATCGATGGTTGGCTCAAAGAAAGCCGAAGTACTTTTCGTGATTTGATTTTTTAATTCATCGAGATTATATCCTATTGCGAGTTTAGCCGCAATCTTAGCAATTGGATATCCCGTTGCTTTTGATGCTAACGCTGAAGAACGTGATACACGAGGGTTGATTTCAATAACTATAATTTCATCTTCATTCTCCGGATTAACAGAGAACTGAATATTACATCCACCAGCAAATTGTCCGATACCATTCATGCATTTGATAGCAAGGTCACGCATCTTCTGATACGTACGATCACTAAGCGTCATAGCAGGAGCAACTGTAATAGAGTCACCAGTATGAATACCCATCGGATCGAAGTTCTCAATAGAACAGATGATAATCACATTCCCATTGCTATCACGTAATAATTCCAGCTCATACTCTTTCCAACCCATGATACTCTGTTCTACCAATACTTCGTGAACAGGAGAGGCATGTAATCCGAAATTTAGCGCATTATCAAATTCTTCCTGGGTATGAACAAATCCTCCACCCGTACCTCCAAGCGTAAACGATGGACGAATTACTAGTGGAAATCCAATTTCTTGAGCAATTTCTTTTCCTTCTAAAAACGATGTCGCAGTTCTTCCTTTACAAACACCTGCTCCTAACTCTAACATCTTTAATCGGAAAAGCTCACGATCTTCTGTAGTATGAATAGCATCGATATCAACACCAATAATTTTCACATTATGCTTTTCCCAAAGTCCTGCTTTTTGACAATCAATTGCAAGGTTCAAAGCAGTTTGTCCTCCCATGGTTGGAAGCACTGCATCAATTTTATGTTTCGTTAATATTTCACCAATCGACTTACGATTAAGTGGTTTTAAATAAATATGATCTGCCGTTACCTTATCGGTCATAATCGTTGCAGGATTCGAGTTGATCAGAACAACTTCAATTCCTTCTTCTTTCAACGATCTGGCAGCCTGGCTACCAGAGTAATCAAATTCGCAGGCTTGTCCAATAATAATAGGACCGCTTCCAATAATTAAGACCGATTTAATTGAATGATCGCGTGGCATAGCAGTAGTTTTTAATATGTTCGGATATAAAAATAGCTACCGATGCTTTTTCAAAAAATTTGAAATTGACCGATAGCTGCATAATTTTTTAGTTGAGCGAAAGTAAGCAAAAGTAAAAATCGAAACTGCATATGTTGAAAAATAAAACGGGCATCTTTTTCAAGATACCCGTCAATAAAATATTTTTTTCTAAAGAAATTACTTTCTCCAAGAACGCTCATCAGAAACCGTCAATTTATGACGTCCTTTCTTACGACGTGCTGCTAATACACGACGACCATTAGCTGTGCTCATACGCTTTTTAAAACCGTGTTTATTTCTACGCTTACGTAAAGAAGGTTGGAATGTCCTTTTCATGACTATACTTTGTTATTCTTATTGGGATGGCAAAGATAATAAAAAACTAATAGGTTCAAAACAGTTTGTCATTTTTTCCAGATTATTTGAAAAATAAATCCTACACCTCTAAATAATTAAATATCAATACAAAATGCTATAATGACTGACGCGGAATATAAACTATGGCCTTAGTTTCGAAAAATTCCAAGGGGAAATATTCGTGTATTGACTGCACTTCAACCACTTTCTTGTAAGGACTTAGTTCCTCTTTTAAGTCGCCACCTTTTAATACCACCCACCCGTTTGGAAGGCTTCCCACCTGTCACATTTTACAATTTCTAAAGCTCCAGCCCACTAATTCCTGCATGGACGCTACGGCCCTGCTAACCACATAATCAAATTCCTCTTTTAACTCTTCAGCTCTACTCCTTTTTACCACCACATTTTTCAAACCCAGCTCTTTAACAATATCCTCCACTACTTTGATTTTCTTCTCTATAGAATCAACAAGCGTGAACTTCACGTTAGGATAATAAATAGCCAAAGGGATACCCGGAAACCCTCCACCTGTTCCAATATCTAAAACACGTGCACCATCATCAAATCGAATGTATTTTGCTAGTGATAGTGAATGAAGGATATGTTTAACTGTCAGGTTCTCGATATCTTTCCTTGAAACAAGATTTACCTTTTCGTTCCAAGATTTAAAAAGCTCTTCGTGCTTTGCAAAAAGCAATAATTGCGCTTCAGATAAATTGGGGAAATATTGCTTTAAAACTTGCGAGTTATCGATCATGCTGCAAAAATAGCCTAAAAAACAAAGGGGACTTTCGTCCCCTTATTCATATTCAAAATTTACTCAATCGTGTGCAGTATAGTCAGTGCTTTTAATGATTTGATAAAGAAACTCTCTAGCTCTAAATAGTTGCGCTTTAACAGTTCCTAAAGGAAGGTCAAGTTCTTCAGCAATCTCCTCGTAAGACAATTCCTGATAATATCTTAACTCCACCAATTTCTTATAACGAGGCTTTAATTTATCAACTACCTCTTTCATCATTAAAACCTTTTGTTTCTTTACTAAAACATCATCTGGAGAAGGACCATCAGATTTGATTTCAAACGACATTTCCTGGCCATCTTCATTTTCAAACCCTCTATCAATGCTTAAAAGCATTTTTCTTTTCTTACGGATAAAATCGATACAGTTATTAGTTGCAATTTTAAACAACCATGTACTGAAAGCGTAGTCTGGGGTATATTGCTTAATATTTCTAAATGCTTTTCCAAATGCCTCAATGGTCAAATCTTCCGCATCATCGCGATTGTTTACCATTTTCAGAAGCATATAATAGATGGAATCCTTATAACGAGCCATCAATTCAGCATAGGCTTTTTGGTCGCCTTCATCGACGGCCTTACGAACCAGCTTAAAATCTTTAATAGCTTTATCTGAAAGATGTTGGATTTCCTCGTCAGTAATTTGAAGCTGTGGTTTAGGCTTTTCCATAGTTAGGGTTTGGGTTGATGCTGTTATTTCCATACTCTTATCTTAATGAAAGGGTTTGTTATGGCTAACAGCGGATAAATAATTGCAGCTATCAGATCGAAAATTGGGATAAGTATGATTAGATCCTTTTCTCCTAACTTTCTAAATCCTGTCCAATATACAATAATTTGAGCGATTAGCCTAGTTGATAGCATTGCTACGATAACCTCCCAATTAAGTTTCAATATGAAAGAAACGATGATTAAAATCCAAAATAACGTATGGGTAAAGAAATAAAAACCAATCAACCCTTTATCTCTCGACTTATAAAATTTCCCTGAAGACATATGACGACGCTTTTGACGTAGCCACTCTTTAAATGTCTCTTTAGGTTTTGAGTAAGTGAATGACTCATTTGACAAGCAGACGCCAACATTATTTTTATTTGCTGTTTCATTAACAAATAAGTCGTCATCGCCTGATAGTAAATGATTATGAGATGCAAATCCTTTGTTTTTAAAAAACAACGATCTTAAATAACCCAGATTTCGCCCTACTCCCATATAGGCTTTACCTTTCAATGCACGACTTAAAAACAATAATCCATTTTGAGCAGTATCGAAGCGAATCCATTTATTTAAAAAGCCACTTGTCTTTTGATAAGCCCCATACCCAACCACAATTTCTTTATCAATCGAAAGCGTATCGACCATTAGTTTTAACCATTGATCTGAAGCTGGATAACAATCGGCATCCGTAAAAATCAATCGATCAAAGGCGGCACCTTTAATTCCCAATGTTAAAGCAAACTTTTTCCCATGCTGATATTTTTCTTGCTCATTAATCGTAATAACCTTTAGATTAAAATGAGCATCTTCCATTTCTTCTAAATACCTTGAGGACTCATCCCAGCTGCAGTCGTTAACAACTACCACCTGATATTGGGGATAATCTTGTTTTAATATCTGAGGCAAAAACTCGCGAAGATTTTTCAACTCATTGCGCGCACAAATGATAACAGAAACGGGTTCGTATTTACTCGATTTTATTGAAGTGTTTCTTTTAAATCCTACTCCTGAGAATTGAAACAGAATGTAATACAATTGCACAACACCTGTAATTCCAAGTAAAACTAAAATACTATCTGCGATTACACTATTCCCAAATACCAACATTGACTTGCATTTCCTTTATAACACAAATCTATCGGATGCAAGTATCTCAATTCCTGATTTAAATTGAAAATATTAACAAATCAGTTTTAAAAAGAATCAGGCAAATGGTTATGCCGTCATCTGT
Source organism: Bacteroidota bacterium (assembly GCA_046303115.1). Taxonomy (GTDB): domain Bacteria; phylum Bacteroidota; class Bacteroidia; order AKYH767-A; family OLB10; genus CAINEC01. The sequence goes on from JBKCGZ010000002.1 coordinate 6,780, forward strand.
TGAGAAGAAACTGGAATTGTTCGCCCTGGATATTGCTGTAATGCTACTGCTAAACAATTCATTGCCTTTTGCAAAGACTCCTTATTTAGCACATAAGCAATTCTAACCTGATGTAAACCTAGTTTTGGATCTGAATAGAATCCGCTTGCTGGAGCCAACATCACCGTAGAACCTTCAAATGAAAAGTCTTCTAATAACCATTGACAGAATTTATCTGCATCATCCACCGGTAATTGAGCCATACAATAGAATGCACCACTAGGCTTCGGACAAAGAACACCTTCCATTGCATTCATGGC
>JBKCGZ010000003.1:0-2985 GCA_046303115.1 Bacteroidota bacterium
GTCCACCCAAAATACATGGACACCCTTGTTAGCGAATATTTTTTCAAAAAGTGGTGAAAACGGAGATGCACTAACGCTATGCGCATACGACATTGTAAAAGTAATGGCAAAGATGGTAACGCAAAATTTTGGAGTGCCTGAATATGCTGCTGCATTACGCACTTCATTTATGAACGTCTCGAATTCCTATTTCGGTGTAACTGGTCCAATCCAACTCAACGCAAATGGTGATCGTTCCAATGGCACCTTTGACTATTGGGGAGTTGAAAATAACAATGGAGTTTACAGTTGGTATTTTGTTGGGCAGTCGCAGCGGAAGCGTAATTGACATCTCATAAGCTTTTCCTTTAATCCCCGATTATATACTATAATTGGGGATTATAATCACCAAAAACCATATAAAATTGGGGATTAGGGCTAAAAAACCCTAAAAACAGACCTTACCACCTCAACTCCCATTCTTGAAATCCCCAACGCGAAAGATAGACCGCTTGTTTGGTATAAACGGTAATTCCGTTACGTGTGGTTAGTCCGAGGTAATAGGAATCAGAACTATAAACAATCGGAATGTCAACATAACTACTACCATCTGTATGAACGATTCCTTTTGCTGCATAAATAAGTTGAGTAGGGTTATTCTTATCTAATAATTGCAAACTAAAACTATCAGTCTCATTTTCTTTATTGCTAATACCAGAAAGATATAAAGCTGGTCGCATTTGTCTGTTACCAGCATAATAACCTTCCATAAAAAAATTAACCGCAATACGAAAAGTAGTTGGATGGTAATTGCTATCAATTTGTAGATTGTCGAGGTATAAGTTATTTCCATAGTGGCCTTTGTTTTCAAATTCAAGTTGCATAGGACCAGCACCAACGCATTGACTTAAATCTATTGAATCACTTCTCCATTCGTTATTGTTTGGAACGAATGAAATGGTGAGTGAATCATTTGTTGTTCTAAGTTCGGATCCTCCTTTTTGAAAAAGAATAATTTCTTTGTCCAGGCAAAGTAAATGTGCTTTGATGATTAACGTATCGGAATATTCATGACTGTAATTCGTGTAAGCATAATCAAATCGTAGTGCCGTGTTGGTAGAATCAGGCAAGGAAAATATACTAGACATTATGGACTCTTCTGCTCCTCCTGAATTTACAAAATAGTTAGGAAAGGCATAAGCGTTAGTATGTATACTATCACAATAATTAATTTGCCATTGAAAATTAGATGGATGCGAATGCACTATTGAATCTGAAAATAAAGAACCGAATCGATTGCAAGAATCTAATTGGTAAATGCTGTTTAAAATTGAATTATTTTCCAATGAAAAGTAACACGTATCAGAGTAAGATAATCGATATGTAATTAGTTGAGCTGAAAAACTCGTTCTGTCATTAATGCTAACAATAGGATTATTGTCGACAGATTGTTGTATGGATGCACCCGTAAAATTCCAACGTACACTATCAATAATTCCAACACTCGAATTATTAATTTCTAGATTACTGCCATTACAAATAATCGAATTATTAATCGTGAATCTTGATTTTAATTTCCGAAGTGAATCAATCGCAGTATTATAAATCCCAGCACCATCAAATAATGCATACAAACGATTAGGCTGAATTGAGTAATCTATTTTTATATCTGTAATTACACATCGTGTCGGTAGTGAATTTGATAGATTCATCCACGAAGTATCTTTCCAAGATTTTACATAAATTAAATTATTGCTAATTTGAAATTGTAAATTAGTATCGACAGTATCTTGAATGAAATTAGTTGAAGTAGGAGTTGAATAACTAGAAGAACTTTTAATGGTGCTATCATTAAAACAAAATGCTCCATTATTTAATGTGGTCACTTCTCTGTTCTGACTAGTTAAGTCTATTGCTAAGCCTTCTAATGAACTAACGCCTTGCATAGAATATTTCCAATTTTGACCTCCATTAGTGCTCGTATAAAGTCCTCCAGATGTACAAGCAAACAGCGTGTCTCCATTATCTGATGTGTAAACATTATAGATACTTCCAGGTAATTGTTGTTGGTAAGATATGAGAGGGATAAACCCTGTGGAGGATAAATACTGATAAATAATTTTACTTCCACAATAAAACAAATTTGAATTAGTAATATGTGGTAAAATAAATCCATTGTTAGTGCTATTGTTTATGGAATCATTATTATCAATTCCGGTTAAGGATGGAAGGCTAGCGTTTTTAATAACATTAAAATTTATGCCTCTATCAAATGACACATGTACTTGTCCGTTATTAGTAGCATTAAATAAATAAACACAATTTGTATCTGATTTTGTTATACCAATCGAATGAAATCCTGTGTTTGAAAATGATATAGAATTTATCCAGGTTAATCCTTCATCCGAAGAAGAATAAAATCCTTGACTTGTGCTAGCATATAACTGATGACTATTTGCTAAAGCCGTTCGCTTTAGATCGAGAAAATTTTGATTCCCTAATACACTAACAAATGAAAATGTAACCCCTCCATTCGTGGTTTTATAAATTCCGTTGCTTGTTGCTAAATGCATTAAATAGCGATTGCTTCGTGAAATCACAATTGCATTAATAGCTCTTTGCATATTTTGTAATTGAACAAATGTTCTTCCTCCGTTAATAGATTTCCATATTCCGCCGCAATTATTGTGGTTGTTCGTTCCGAGATAAATAATTTGTTCATTTATTGGATCCGGAGCCATACATGTTAGTTCACAAATAGGCAATTGTTGTGAACCCTTGCATAAAGTCCAATTTTGTCCGCCATCATTTGATACATATAAACCACCTTTAGGTAAAACAAGCCAACGATAATTATTTTTTGAGGGATGAATTACCATTGATTGCGTATTAATCAATCCTGTTTTTAATTGTATCGAATATTCTTGAAATGTAAAAGGTATCGCTGTCCAGTTGTTTTGAGAATAGACATTAGTGATACTATATAAATAGGCAATTAGCCATAAA
>JBKCGZ010000004.1:0-4774 GCA_046303115.1 Bacteroidota bacterium
GTACGTTTACGTCAGCAGATAAACGAAAACAGTAAAATGCTTTGCTGGCATCATGTATTGCCAGAGATGAATCATAATGAATTAGTGGGTTGGACAGAAGCACACCCGGAAGTGGTGGTGTTGATGTTTAGAAGTGAAGATGATTATTCTCGCACGCAAAAAAGAATGGAAATCAGTAAGGAAGTGTTTTTGAAGTATACTCCTAACTATATCGAATTACCGTCGAAGGGTAGTACGCAATTACAACGTAGCATTTACTTATTGCATTTAGGTGATTGGATTAGTTGGTATGTTTCTGAAATTAAAAACATCGATGCTACAGAAGTAAATGTGATTGACTACTTGAAAGGGGAGTTATCAAAAATCTAGTTTATGCTGATTAGTCCTGAAGAACTCAATAGCTATGACCGTTTTTATCGTGCGAATCTAATTAATTCGTTAAGCGGATTTAAGTCGGCGAGTTTAATAGGAACTAAAAACAAAGAAGGCCTTTCAAACCTTGCAATATTTTCTAACATTGTTCATTTAGGAGCAGATCCTGCGTTAATCGGATTTGTTAATCGTCCGTTAGAAGCGGCCCCTCACACGCTCACTAATATTGAGTCTACGGGAGTTTATACCATTAATCATATTCACGTTGACTGGGTAGACAAAGCGCATCAGACAAGCGCAAAATATCCTGAAGGCGTAAGCGAGTTTACTGCTTGTGGATTTACAGAAGAGTACATTGATGGATTTAGTGCACCCCTTGTAAAAGAGAGTGTGATTAAATACGGAATGACACTAAAAGAGATAATTCCTATTAAACACAACAACACTTTTTTTGTGATTGGTGAAGTGACGATAATATCTGTTCCGGAAAATAGTATTGCTGCCGATGGATTTATCGAAGCGGATAAAGCAAACTCCATTTGTAGCTTAGGCATTGATGGGTACTATTCGACGGAGTTAATAGCCCGATTACCGTACGCGAAGTCGAAATAAAAGACTTTAATGATTACAAAATGATAGTATCATTTGATACTATCAAAGATAACAAAATCGCCCCATTATAGTTGTTTTAGAAAAGGATGTTGAGGCAAATTGAATTGTTTTATTTCAATTCTTCCATTTCCATAACACTAGCGGCTATACGCAAAGGAGCACCGCTACCGCCACCAATTTTCATTGGTAATGCCATAATCTCAAAGCCTTTTAGTGGAAGCTGGTCTAAGTGAGCTACATTTTCAAATCCCGGAATATTTGCACCTAACAAAATGCGGTGTGTCATAAAATCTTTCGATTGTCCGTAATCCATACTTGGTGTATCTAATCCTACCGCTTTTGCTTTCTTAGTTTTTACTAACCAAGCAGCGGCCTCGGGGCTAATCCCAGGGAAGTGTAATTCCGGAATTGCTTTTTCGCCTGTTAATGCAGAGCCAAAGTATTTTTCACGGTTCGGATAAAATTGTCCGTAGCCTGTTCTAAATAAAATAATAGTACCTGTTTTAATTTCTCCGTTGGCCTTTTCCCATTCTTGTAAATCAGCAACTGAAATTAAATAATCCCTATTCTTTAATGCTTTCTCAGATACGTCTACTATAATTCCTCGTCCACTTAAACTCGATAATGGAATACTATCAACTGTTAAATGATCTTTTGCGAAATGGATTGGTGCATCTATGTGAGTACCACCGTGCTCAGGAGTACATATGCTGTAAGAAGAATAAAAATATCCTCCAGGGGTTGTTCCTTTAAAATCTTCTTTATGTTCGAAGCCGCATACATTGTTAGGCCAGTATAAAGTAGTACTATCGAAAGTATAAGTTAAGTCAATCCAATTATTTTCTTTGATGATGATTTTTTTCTCAATGTGTTTTTCTTCTTTCTTTCCGCAAGAGATAAAAAATAATAAAGAGGCTGCAATTAATAATAATCGGTTATTGTTTTTCATGATTTTAAATTGATTGGCGCAAAAATAATAATTAGCAACATGCAATAATTTTAATTTGTAATTTCGGCATCAGAAATACATGCCTCATGAAAATTTATATTGGTTGCGATCACGCAGGATTTGAAATGAAAGAAGAATTGAAAAAATATTTAATCGATTCTAATTACGAAGTAGAAGATAAAGGAACGTATAGTTTAGATAGCGTCGATTATCCAGACTTTGCACACGCGGTTGCAACGAGTGTAGAAAACAATGCTGGTTCATTAGGGGTATTATTATGTGGAAGCGCCAACGGGGTTTGCATTGCAGCTAACAAGCATCAATCAATCAGAGCGGCTTTATGCTGGTTACCAGAAATCGCATCTCTTGCACGTCAACATAACGATGCAAATGTGGTTTGTATTCCTGCGCGCTTTGTAAACAGCGAAACAGGTCACGAAATTTTAAAATCCTTTTTAGCTGCGTCCTTTGAAGGCGGTAGACATCAGAAGAGGGTGGATAAGATTGGGTGTTAAAAATAGGGCTGATTAATAAGTGTAGAGATTATTATAGCAATTGATTTTGACGGAACGTGTGTTACGCATGAATATCCAAATGTTGGGAAGGATATAAGCGCTGTTCCTGTATTAAAAGAATCAGTTGAAAATGGACATAAATTAGTATTGTTTACAATGCGAAGCGACCATTTTCCTGAAGAGGAAAATCCTTCAAATTTTGAAACGGGCAACTATTTAACCGAAGCGGTTAATTGGTTTAACGAAAACGGAATACCACTTTATGGAATTCTAACAAATCCAACGCAACATACATGGACAACAAGCCCCAAAACGTATGCTCAACTATACATTGACGATGCCGCATAGGGCTGTCCTTTAAAGTACGATTTAAATTTTGTGGATCGACCTTTTGTGGATTAGCCGATGGTCAGAGCAATGCTAGTGCAATATGGTGTTTTAGAATGAATTTTTAAAAAATAAGACGGGACCGCTCCTGGCATCTGCATAGAATAAGGTTTTTTAATTGAAATCAATAATAATTCCCCCTTATGTCGCCTTTGGGTGGTTATAGTTTAAATATTATCTTCTTCGCTTACTTTTGCTCTTCTTCGAAACAGGCTTTGCAAATCCGCGAGGCTTGTCTTTCTTCTTGCTGATTCTTCTTTCTTTGCTTTCAGAACCTTCACTGCTAGAAAAATTCCACATCATAAAGTCAATTTGCTTTTTTAATAAATCCGCTGACTTTAACTTGACTCTAACGGGATCGCCTAGCTGAAAGCGCCGATTCGTTCTTCTTCCTACTAAGCAATAGTTCGCCTCATCTAAATCGTAGTAATCATCTTTCAAGTCTCGAACACGTATTAATCCTTCACATTTACTATCGATTAACTCCACATAGATCCCCCATTCCGTTACGCCTGAAATCATTCCTTCGAAAACTTCCCCTTCGCGACCCATTAAATATTGCGCCTGTTTAAACTTCACCGAAGATCGTTCTGCCTCCGAAGCTTTAATTTCCATGTCGGTGCTATGCTTGCATCGCTCTTCTAATCCATCTCTCTCCACCGACTTTCCATTGTTCAAATAATGTGTTAATAAACGATGCACCATCACATCTGGATATCGACGGATAGGTGATGTGAAGTGTGTATAAAAATCAAATGCTAATCCGTAGTGTCCAATATTCTGCGTAGTATAAACCGCTTTGGCCATTGTGCGTATTGCTAATTGCTCTAACACATTTTCTTCACGCTTACCCTTGATATCTTTCATCAATTGATTCAACGATTGTGCAACCGCTTTCTCTGAATTGATTTTTAATTTATGTCCGAATTTAGCTGCGAAAAATGAAAAGTTTTCTAGTTTCTCAGGAACGGGTTTATCGTGTATACGATAGACAAACGTTTGTTCGTGTCCTTTTTCTTCGGATAATTTTTGTCCTACAAATGCCGCTACTTTTTTATTCGCAAGCAACATGAACTCTTCAATTAATTTATTGCTGTCTTTGTTCTCTTTCAGATAAACATCAACCGGCATTCCTTTTTCGTCGAGCTTAAATTTTACTTCTACTTTATCGAATGTAATAGCACCATGACTAAATCGCTCTTGTCGCAATTTTTGCGCAAGCGAGTGCATCAATAAAATTTCTTCTTTTAAATCACCCTCCCCCGTTTCTATTACTTGCTGCGCTTCTTCGTAAGTGAATCGTCTGTCGGAATGAATAATCGTTCTTCCGAACCATTCTGATATTACTTTCGCGTCTTTATCAATTTCAAATATCGCAGCGTAACATAGCTTATCTTCTCCCGGTCGTAAAGAACAAACCTTGTTGCTTAATTTTTCTGGCAACATTGGTATTACTCTATCGACAAGGTAAACAGATGTTGCGCGATAATATGCTTCTTCTTCAAGCGCACTTCCTTCTTTCACATAATGCGATACATCGGCAATATGAATTCCTATTTCATAATTTCCATTCGGTAAAAACTGAATAGACAATGCATCATCAAAATCTTTTGCATCAAAAGGATCGATGGTGAAAGTAGTAATGCCACGATAATCTTTTCGTTTTTTGATTTCACTTGCGGTAATCTCTTCTTTAATCTGATCCGCTTCTTCTTCTACTTCCGAAGGAAAAGATAACGGAAATCCATATTCTACTAAAAGTGAATTCATCTCGGTATTATTCTCGCCTGCGTTTCCTAATACCTTTGTGATTTCTCCTATCGGATTTTTATCTTCTATTTCCCAGCGCGTAATTTTCGCTACTGCTTTTTGTCCGTTTTTAGCTCCGTTTAATTTGTTTAATGGTATGAAAATATCAATACCATAACGACTATTATCA
>JBKCGZ010000005.1:0-12329 GCA_046303115.1 Bacteroidota bacterium
CAATGATAAAATGTATTATTAGAATAATTATTTTCGATAAATATAAACTTTAAACCTCATTAATATGAAAAACATTTTCTTGCTTTATTGTTTGCTTTTGTTGTTTAATATTTCAAAAGCTCAAATTAATTTTGAACATAGCTATGGCGTATATAACGAAGTACCTGTCCACATCACAACACTAGAGAATTCAGGTGATAAATTTGTGGTTTATGATGAGTTTATATCCACTTTGTATATCTACAATTTAAATCATACACTTTGGAAAACTATCACCGTCGACACAAACGCACTTGGTGTTTCACCTGCCACATTGCAATTCGGAGAAGGAGTTTCCATATCCTATTTAAAAGAAAATTTATTTGACTTAGATGGTCAAGTAGAATTCATATGGCAATTTTCTATTTTTTCTAATCCAACCCAAATCATTTCAGCTATAATTGATGAATCAGGATTGCCATTAGCAGTTTTTGATAGCTGTTATATTATTAACGATATGGAGGGATATTATCAATCAATTCGTAATACTTCAAGCGGGACTAAATTGATAACTGAGAATGGTTTTACTAACGAGTATAAGGTTTATAGTTTACCAGGAACTTTAACCTGTAATCCATGTGGCGGCGTAAGTGGAATAAACAATCCTAATAATGCAAATAATCGCTTAACGTCAAAAGCATACCCAGTGCCTTCTGAAAAATCAGTTACTATTCAATATGAGCTGCCAAATAATATAAAGTCGGGGTTTCTTATTGTTTATAATTCAAGCGGTGCAGAAGTAATGAAATTGCAAATTGGCCCTGCTTTCAAGGATGTTGCATTGCCAGTTGAATCTCTTCAAGCAGGTACGTACATCTATGCTATTCAATCGCAACAAGGGGAGAATATAAGTTCTGGGCGATTCATTTTACATTGAGTAGTTTAGTTAATATTTTTATTTACTAGTGATCCCGCTGTCCCGCTCTTGAGCGGGAGAACCCAGGACCATTTTCGCTTTCGCGTTAGATGAATTGCCATCAATTAACTCTTGTAGGTATATTCTTGATTTTCTTTTTTTAATTTGTAATTCCCGTTTTTTTGCTTCAATTAAAGTTGGAAAATACTTCTGTGTACATGAGCTGCCATGGCACTCCACGAGAAGTAAATTTTGATTTACCCGAATTGTGTTCATTTAATCTTCTATCAATGTCGACACTTACTCCAATATAGAACTTATTGAGTTTTTCAGAAAACAAGATGTAAACGATTCCCATTAAGTTATTTCTTGTGATTTATGTGAGATTGATTTTGCTTCGCTACGTCGGACCTAGCTATCCGAGTTGCGAATGAAACGAGAGTGCTTTACAGGTTTTATCTTTTCATACTTGCGATTTCAAGCAAGGTTTAAAAAAATGGGATTGACTTCGCTGCTCTCCGTCGGACCCAGCTATCCGAGTTGCGAATGAAAAGCTTTCGCATGTGCGAAATCTTTTGTTTTTTTATTCCATTCATTTCAAGCAAGCTTGATGAAATTATAAAAAAACAAAAGCGAGGTATTTACCTCGCTTTTCATTCACTAGTGATCCCGCTGGGACTCGAACCCAGGACCCATACATTAAAAGTGTATTGCTCTACCAACTGAGCTACGGAATCCTATTTCTTGGTTAGTATTTGGTCATGTAGGCCAAACGCGGGTGCAAATGTAGTATTTCATTTTTCCTTACCCAAGAAATCCAATATTTTTTTTGAACATCGAGTGATTTTATTGATTTTCAATAGTAATTTATCCAATTAAAGAGGATATCCCCTAAGTTATTTGCTTATTCTACGATAGGAGCCCTCTCAAATGGTATTGTTCTATCAAATTGAAAACGGTAAGTTTTATAGGTTCTCCATAATTTGGCGCCTAGATTCTCAGTTACATGGAGCATTTTAGGATTAAAATCTCCGATCCAGGTTAAGACAGTATCTTCATATTTCAATTTGTCGACAATGAATTTTTCACCATGAACAACTAAAGCTGCCTCGATTCCCTTTCCCTGCCATTCTTTTACAACACCAAACACAAGCCCTATCATCCTTTTTCGCTTCGTAGTGTACTTGTAAAATAAGAACTTGATTATTCCCCACCAGTTCATTTTACCATCTACATGCTTGAATAATTCATTCAACTCAGGGATATTTACATAAAATGCTATTGGTTCACCTTTAAAATAAACGAATAGTATAATATCTCTGTCGATAATTGGTTTTAAGGAGCTCATAATCTTTTGAGCAGTACTTGAAGGCATTGGTTTAAAATGACTATGTCCTCCCCAAGCACCATTATAAACCGTTCTAAAGTCTTCTGCCACCTGCGAAAGCTTCATTCCATGTATGTTTTTAATGACAAAGTCGGGATTGTCCTTAATCTGGTTGTACTTTCTATGAAAAATAGGCTGTGTAGGCTCTCTCAATGACCTCCAAAATACAAGCTGATTGAAATAAGTTCCAAATCCATATTCTTCAAAAAACTCGTTGTAGTAAGCAGGATTGTAGTTCATTTGATAAACAGGCGGATTGTCGAAATTGCTCGTCATACAGCCCCAGAATTGATTTCTATCTCCAAAATTGATTGGACCATCCATTGCTTGCATTCCACGCTCAGTCAACCATTTTTTGCAGCAATCAAATAGGTAAAATGCTGCTGTTTTATCATTAATACACTCAAAGAAGCCCATGCCACCTGTGGTGAGCGGAGTAGTGTTTTGTGTTCGAGGATTAACAAAAGCTGCTACGCGTCCGATTAAATTGTTATTGTCATCCTTTAAAATCCATCTAATCGACTCCCCACCTTCAGCGTAAAGTTTATTATGTTTTGTATTAAAAACCTTCTCAATGTCATTCTCTAAATAGGCCACCCAATTAGGATCGTTTTTATAAATCACCGACACCACCTTGTGAAATTCCTTTATATCACCCTTCGTTTTTACTTCTTGTAACTTCATATAATTCAACAATAGGGCTGAAAGTTACCAAATAAATTATTTTTGTAGAGAATATGGAAACAAAAGTTGTAGTAATCACAGGGGCTTCGTCTGGAATTGGACTCGCTTGCGCGAAGAAATTCTTTCAAGAAGGCTATCACGTAGTGGTGACAGGACGTGATGAAAAAAGACTTCATGATGCTATAGCAAATCTGCCTAAACAAGAAAATCAAGTGCTGCCTTTTGTAGCAGATGTGAGCATTGAAGCTGATTGTAAACGTGTCATGGAAGAGACATTAAATAAATTCGGACGCATCGATATTCTGATAAATAATGCGGGTATTTCAATGCGTGCTTTGTTCGAAGATTTAAATTTAGATGTGATTCGTAAAGTGATGGACACCAATTTTTGGGGTGCTGTCTATTGTACAAAATATGCATTGCCATCTATCCTTAAAAATAAGGGAAGTGTTGTCGGAATATCTTCCATCGCTGGAAAAAAAGGGTTGCCTGGACGAACAGGATATTCTTCTTCTAAATTTGCCTTGGAAGGATTTCTAGAAACATTAAGAACAGAGAATATTAAAAAAGATTTACATGTGTTAGTGGCTTGTCCTGGATTCACGGCATCGCGTATCCGTCAAACAGCATTAGCAGCAGATGGAAACACACAAGGTGAGTCGCCACGTGATGAACAAAAAATGATGTCGGCTGAGCAAGTAGCAGACGAAATTTTTATCGCAGTAAAAAAGAGAAAACGAGATTTAGTATTAACCTTTAATGGTAAGTTGACCGTTTTCCTAAATAAAATAATTCCAGCCTGGTTAGATAAGATCGTATATAATCATATGGCTAAAGAACCTGATAGTCCCTTTAAATAACATGAAACAATATTCAATAGTTTTAATTCTTATATCAGCATTATTTATTTCTGCTTGTAATAAAAGTCAGTCATCATTACAATCCGAAATTTCAGATATGGAAATGTCGGTTGAGTCAAATAATAAACTTGATACTGCCAATTGTGATTCGTTAATTTCTCTCTACAAAAATTATTGTGTTTTGTATAAGGATGATACAATTTGTGCTGATTACTTTTTTAAAGCTGCCGAGTTAAGTGCTAAAGCAGGGAAGTATCAACAAGCAATTGAATTATATGGAAACACCCAACGTTTTCCTGTATATCGTAAAGTTGCACGTGCTTTATTCATGCAAGGTTTTATTGCTGAAAATAATCTTGGGGATAAAAATGCAGCTCGAGAATATTACAACCGATTTTTAATTAAGTTTCCTCAACATAAAATGGCGAATGAAGTAAAGATGTTAATTCAATCGTTGAATATGACAGATGAAATGTTGATCCAAAATTTGAAACGTCAAAATGATACATTGGTTAACGCAAATCAATAGGGTATGTCAGAACAAAAGAAATTAACTCGAAAAGAAAAGTTTTCGAATGCTCCAGTAAAAAAAGATAGTGGTATTCAAAATAATCAGTCAAATTCATTTTCAAAATACTATGTATGGATTGTTGCATTGTTCGCTGCAGTATTGTATATAAACACTGCGAATTTCGATTATGCACTCGATGATTATGCTTCAATTATTGAAAATAGAAGTACTCAAAAGGGAGATTTAAAAGAGATTTTCAAAACGAGTTATCGCTATGGAAGCTATATGGCATCTGATGAATTATACCGCCCAATTCCTAAATCAATTTTTGCGATGCAATGGTCATTGTCGCCTAATAATCCACATTTAGCTCATTGGACAAATATTCTTTTATATGCATTACTTGCTATTGTGGTTTTTAATTTTTGTAAGCGAATATTTAAAGGCAATTTGCTGCATTCTTTTTTAGCTTCGCTGTTGTTTATTTCTTTTCCGATCCATACTGAAGCAGTTGCTAATATTAAAAGTATTGATGAGATTTTGTCTATGTTGCTTGGTTTTCTTGCATTAAATAAATTCTACGATTATTTGTTGAATAAGAAAATACTACAAGTTGTTTTATCCATTTTGTTTTTTGTTTTATCGTTATTGTGTAAAGAGTCATCAATTACCTTACTTGCTATTTTGCCTTTGCTAGTTTATTATTTTGACGAAGGTAAGTTTAAGGAATATTTAATGGTGTTCTTATCGTTCGTAGGGATTACAATTTTATATTTTCTAGTTCGTTCAAATGTGTATGGAATAATCCCTCTTGGAACATTACCATCTTCCAGCGATAATTTACTAGTTAAGGGCATCGGTTCAATTGAGCGCTATACATCTGCTATTTATTTTATGGGATTGTATTTACTTCGGATAGTCATACCTGTTGGTTTAACTTTCGATGCATCATTCCCTCAATTGTCATTAGTAGGTGTTGGTTCTATGGAGTTTTTGATTTCATTCGTTGTATTGCTTCTATTGTTTTCAGTTGCTGTTTATGGTATTTTAAAGAAGGAATTATACGGATTTGCATTGATGTTTTTCTTTGTAACTGCTTCCGTTTCATCTAATATTTTTACATTAATAGGCACTCAGTATGGAGAGCGATTAATGTTCATGCCGAGTATGGGCATCGCTTTAGCTGCTGTTGTATCATTATCGAAAATAGATTTTAAACAATTATCAGGATTAGTAATTGTTGTCAGCTTGATCTACGGATTTATAACTATACAGCGTAATGTGGTTTGGGAAAACAATGAAACACTTTATCGTTCTGGTTTAATAACAGCGCCAAATAGTGCTCGTACAAATTACTATTTAGGTAATTTCTTAATTAAAGAGAATCGACTCGCAGGTAAGTCAGAAACAGAGCAAAAAATCATCTTGAATGAAGGAATATCCTATTTAAAAAAATCTGCTGAACTAACTCCTTATTTTTCAGATGCATGGGATCAGATGGGCTTGGCATATATGCGATTAAAGGATTATAAGTCTTCTCGCAACGCATTTTTATTTGCACTAAATAATAATGGGAACGATCCTAAAATAAATAACAACTATGGTAACTTGTTATTTAATGTTAATCAACCTGACTCTGCATTATTTTATTTCGAAAAGGCGGTTAGTTTGAAAGCTGATTATACAGATGCTCTTAATAATATCGGGAGTGTATATGGAAATAAAGGGGAGTTTCAAAAGGCATTAAGCTATTTTGAAAAGGCCTATGCGGTAGACCCAAATAATGTAATGACAAATCGATTCTTAGGGATGACTTGGAATAACCTAGGCAATCAAGTTATGGGACAACAGTTTTTACAAAGAGCAGATGCGCTGAAAAACAGTAACTAGTATTCTCTTTGTAAATAAAGTTCTAAGTCATGAATGGATAAATTGTTTTCTAATACTCCATTTTTTGCAACGCTGATATTTCCTGTTTCTTCGGAAACAATAATTGATATCGCATCACTTTGCTCTGTAATCCCTAATGCTGCTCTGTGACGCATTCCGAGATGAGCAGGTAAGTCATTGTTGTCCGTAACCGGCAAAACGCACCTGGCTGCTTTTATTTTATTGTTACGAATGATTACCGCGCCATCGTGTAAAGGACTATTCTTAAAAAATATGCTTTCTAATAAACGCTTTGATAAATCTGCATCCATTGCATCACCAGAGTTTTCAAAAAACTTTAAATCGGTTGTTCTAGATAATACAATGATAGCTCCTGTTTTTGCATTCGACATGCTTTCGCATGCTTTGATAACAGGAATTAAATCGGCAGTGATGGTTTGTACTTCTTTCCAGTTCCAAGGTAAAATTTTACGAGTAAAACTATCTTTTCCTGTAATAGAACTTGATCCCAATAAAACCAAAAACCTTCTGACCTCTTGCTGAAATACAATAATCAATGCTAAGACTCCAACACTCATAAACTGTCCGAGTATGGCACCTAGTAATTGCATTTCAAAAATTTTAACAAACAAAAACCAAAGCATGTACATCGATACAATGCCAATGAAAATATTAATCGCTGTACCTCCTTTTAATAATTGATATGCCTTGTAAAGTAAAAACGATACAATAAGTATGTCGAGTAAATCGAGTAGGCGTACTGATAAAAATCCAATATGAAATAATTCCATAGTTACGAATTTATTAAAATAAATTGACTTACTACTAAGCTTTCTTGTTTAGTGATAGCTTTTCATCAGCATCAATCATCAATTGTTCTTTTTCAAGCATGTTTTGAATTATATCAGCTAGCTTTTGTTTGTAATTATCTGGCGACTGATTATAAATTTCAATTTGTAATAAACGAGTATTTTCTAATAAATCGACAATGAACTTTCTGATTTTATTTTCTTCTTCTTCGTTGGCAAATTCTTTCTTTTTGTTTCTGCAGTAATCGCAAGTGCCACACGATGATAAATTTTCTTCTCCAAAATAAGAAGAGATCATCATGCTTCTACAGTTATTAGTGCTTGTTACATAATTGATAAATGCATCAGCTCTAACTTTAAATCGATTTTTTCTATCGCTGATACTCTTCGGATTGATGTACATTGCTTCAGTCGATTCTCTCGCATGTAAAAACGTAATTCGCGGAGTGTCGCTCGATGGGGTGTAATCAAGAACTTTTAATTTGTTCAATTCATTCAACAAATTGATCACATTGTTTTTATCCGTTTTAAGATGTCTAGAAATTTGAAATTCATTAATCTTTACAAAGTAATCAAATAGTCCTCCGTAACTTCTTAGAATAATCTTAAGCAGATTGTCGAATCGCTGATATTTCACCTGAAAATTGTACAACTCCATTTTATCAAAGTTGATTTTGATTTTGGAGGGTACATAAACAGCTTCACTCATCACTATGAATCCTGCATGCTCAAGTTCTTTCAAACAATTAATAGCAAGTGTGTTGCTTAATTGATAGGTGATGCAAAATTGATAAATGTCGAAAGGGTAGGTTTGATTTTGTCCTGATTCGATAGGAATGTTTAGATGATTGCACAAAGCATTGTAAATTCTTTTTATATCACTCATCGAAGGGAAATTCTTTTCTTTTTTTTCTTCCAGTTGTGCTATATCATTATCAGAATAAATCAATACTCCAAATGCTGGCTTTTCATCTCTTCCACCACGACCTGCTTCTTGATAATAACTCTCTAAATCATCTGGTAAATCGAAGTGAATAACAGACCGTACATTCTCTTTATTAATTCCCATTCCAAAAGCATTGGTAGCTACAATTACTCTTGTAACGTTATTCATCCACTTGCTTTGTTTTTCAAGCCGTGTTTGATTGTCTAAACCCGCGTGATAATAGTCTGCAGTTATTTGATTACTGTTAAGCCAAGCAGCAATATCTTGTGTTTTATTTCTATTTCTGACGTAAATAATGGATGTTCCTGGAACTGATTTTAATACTTGTAAAACTTTGTCATATTTATTTTCATCCTTACGAATGATGTAATTTAAATTGGGCCGACTAAAGCTTTTTAGAAATCGCTGATATCCTTTTTTGAAATTTAATTTTTCGCAAATATCATTTCGCACTTCGGGTGTTGCCGATGCAGTTAGTGCAATGACTGGTGCATTAGGAAATAACTCACGCACTTTTGAAATATTCAAGTAGGGTGGACGAAAGTCATAACCCCATTGCGATATACAATGCGCTTCATCAATTGCAATCATGCTCACTGGCATGTTAGATAATTGCATAATA
The DNA here is from genome assembly GCA_046303115.1 of Bacteroidota bacterium. Lineage (GTDB taxonomy): Bacteria > Bacteroidota > Bacteroidia > AKYH767-A > OLB10 > CAINEC01. Next base: position 8,605 of record JBKCGZ010000005.1, read on the forward strand.
AACGTTTCACTACTCAATCTCTCAGGTGAAACATATAAAAAACGATAATCACCATGTATGCAATTACCGATGATGATATCTGACTCCCTTCTCGATGTTCCTGATACAAGCGCAGCAGTTCGAATTCCTTTCTCTAATAATTGCTCTTCTTGATCTTTCATCAAAGCAATCAATGGAGAAACTACTAAACATAATCCTCCAAGAGCAAGTGCTGGGATTTGAAAACAAACAGACTTTCCACCACCTGTAGGTAAAATTGCGAGGGTGTCTTTTTTTGCAAGTACGGATTGAATAATATCTTCTTGCAGCGGACGAAATGCATCATATCCAAAATGCTGTTTAAGCAATTGATGTATCTCGCTCATAAAAAGAATTAAAACGTTACTGTAATTCTATCGGGGTCGATTTCTGCAGGACGGATAGTCATAACCGGTATGCGAGAACCATTAATTACTTTATTGGCATATGTTCCCATTAGCAAACCTGTAATGCCAGGTTCTTGTTCTGTCATAATAACCAACAAATCTCCATTATGTTCCTCACATGCTTTGATTGTGTTTTTAAATAAATCTCCTTGGTAAACTGCAGAAACACTATCGCATCCATGATCTGCTAAGTAATCTTGTACCTGATTTATTTTCAAATAAAATTTGCGCGTGTAATCATCATTATTGCTTTCTAATAATCCAACAACAACAACTTTTGCATTATACTTTCTTGCAATCTCCATCGCAAAAGGAACTTTTTGTCTCGATTCAGGCGTATCATCAAGTGGTAAAATTATTGTATCATAACTTGATTTCTCTGCATGATTTTGAACTGCAATAACAGGACAAGTTGCTTCCTGAACGACTTTAGTGGTATTACTACCTATACTGTAACCATTTCCGCTGCTGCCGTGCGTGCCCATAAAAATCAAATCTGCCACTATATTTGTTGCAACAGTTGATATCATTTTATAGGTCTTTCCAACTTCTGTCATTACAGTTAACTTAATGCCACTTTCATTGGAAATACGTTGCGCAATTTCATCTAGTTTTTCTTTTGAAGTTTCTTCTGCCTTTTTTTCGACAGAAGAAAATAAATGCGTCAATGAATTCTGAAATGTAGAAGCTTCCAAAATATGCAGTAAAAATATTTCTGCATTAAATGATTTTGCAAAAATAACGGCGTGTTCAAGTCCTAGTGCTGCCGACTCAGAATAGTCGTAAGGCACAAGTAATTTTGATACATGAAAGCTTCTGTTCATAGTTATATGTTTTTATTGTATAACAAATGTAGTGGTGTCCTTTCTTTTCATCGGACGAATACTACATACTGGAATTTCAGAATTATTGATAATTTTTGCTGAGGCTGTTCCAATAAAATATTCAGTAAATTCTAATTCCTGTTGGGTCATGATGATAATTAAATCTGCATTTTCTTTCTTTGCATAATCTAATACACCTTCAGCAACGTCGGAGTTTTCTACAAACTCACCTGAGCATTCAACACCATTTTCACGAAGGAATTCTAATACTTGATCCATCTGACGTTCTAACTTCTTATTCAAGAAATCATCGCTTGAAGATTCAACCGTCATTACTTTCACAAATGAATTAAAGAACTTAGCAATCTCAATACACTTACCAACCTTCTCTTTTGTTTCCTTCGATAAATCAAGAGGTAATACGATTGTTTTACATCCTGCATTGTGCTCTTTACCTTTAATCGTAATTACAGGACAAGGAGCTGCTCCGATAACCTTTACTGCATTCGATCCAATGAAACGCTTTGCAATTGATGAAGCACCGTTTGTACCCATCACGATAAATGCTGCATTGATCTCCGTTGCTACTTCATTTACGCAATCGTAAATTTTTCCTTTCTCAATTCTTGTTTTAACTTCTAGACCTGTTTTTGCCATCGTATCGTTGGCAATTTTATTCAACTTCGATTGAAGACCTTCACGGTAAACTTCTTCTTTAAAATCGTTGTGAGAAAAAACGTTCAACATGGATGAAAAAACGTCATCGTCAATTACATGTAAAAGGGTAATATCCGATTTCGTCAAACGGGCAAGGTTAAATGTTTGATTCAAAGCAATCATCGATTGTTCACTGAAATCTACCGGAATAATAATGTGATTTTGATAGGCGCACATAGCTGTATGTTATTTATATTTGTTCGACTACAAAATTATACAATAAAAATATGTCTAAAATCGCAGAATCGGAATTAATTTTAAATAAAGATGGAAGTGTTTATCATTTGAACCTTTTACCCGAGGATATCAGTGATATTGTGATTAATGTTGGTGATCCGGATCGCGTTTCGATGGTGAGTGATTATTTCGATACTGTCGAGGTCAAAAAGCAAAAAAGAGAGTTTGTTACCCATACTGGAACTTATAAAGGTCGCCGTATTTCTGTCCTTTCTACGGGTATTGGTACCGATAATATTGATATTGTATACAATGAACTTGATGCACTTGTAAATATCGACCTTCATACGCGAGAGATTAAGTCGCAATTGACACCATTAAAGCTAGTTAGGATTGGTACATCAGGCTCGCTACAGGCGGATATTCCTGTGGATTCGTTCGTTTGTTCTTCTTTTGGATTAGGCCTTGATGGACTTTTAAACTTTTATGAACTCCAGAATGAAGGGCTAGAAAAAGAAATAATAGAAGCTTTTAGGACACATTTGCCGAATAAAGGCATTTTCCCTGAATCCTATTTAGCTAAATCATCAGACATGATGTTCGACTTATTATCACCAGGAATGCATACCGGTATCACAGCTTCTTGCTCGGGATTTTATGCTCCTCAGGTGCGCCAGTTACGTCTGAAGCCTAGCCGTCATGATTTAATTGAAAAGCTGACATCCTTCGATTATCAAGGACATAAAGTGACCAATTTCGAGATGGAAACAGGAGCAATGTTTGGGTTGGCCAAGTTATTAGGACATCATTGCAGTGCTGTAAACGTAATTGTAGCTAATCGTATCACGCAGGAATTCAGTAAAAAATATGAAGAGACGATGCATTCCCTGATTCAACTTACACTCGATCGCCTGTCAACTTTATGATTATGTCTAAAATTTAAAAAAGCACATGGCTTCGAATAATTTTTAATTCGATCATCTTCAAATTTTCAAATCCTCAAATTTTCAAATCGAAAAATCATCAATTTTTTCACTTTTCTTACATCTGTAATAATTTAAAGGCATTGACATTTTCTAACCATTCATATAATCGAAATTTGATATACCAACTTAATGTCAAATTGAATGATTATGGAATCACGTTTAATCCATCGAAAATTACTAATAGCACTCTGTGTTTTCACACTGTCATCGTTGAACTCATTTGGGATTACTTACTATTCCCGCCTCAATGGAGGCTTATGGACGAGTAATAATACCTGGTCGACAGTAAATTACACCAGTACCACTAATACTGGAACATATCCGAAGATTGGAGATTTTGTGATGATTGGAAATGGGTTTACTGTTTACATCAATAATAATGTTAGTTGTTCAGGATTATCAATTGGGCAGGGGCTTTCAGGATCGCTCTTATTTTCACCTGCAGGAAATTTCACACTTAATGTGGCAGGAAATACCAGAATTTTTGCAGGAGCACAACTTTCTTACAATTCAATTCTGGCCCGTACTCATCAATTTATGACTACAGGTAGTATCGCGAATAGTGGTACCATCGATTTTTTTGTAAGTCCAAGTGC
>JBKCGZ010000006.1:0-7886 GCA_046303115.1 Bacteroidota bacterium
GCTGTTGTCAGCGTTTCCATTCAATAAATTACCGAAGTAGTTTAAAGATGAGTTAGCGCCGATTCCGATGCTCCAATCGCCAGATTCAGGAAGGATTGGTGTTCCTTTTTTTGAGTTCATGTCTTGTGCAGATGCGGTAACACCGATCATCATTGCAACGATAAGTAATCCTTTTTTCATTTGTTTTTTATGTTTTAAGGTTGGCCAAATTTATAGGTAAATTATTTAAATGCCCAAAAAAATCATTTTAAAAACCAACAAGTAATTGTTTATAAGTAGGTTTAATTGTTAATTACCATGGTTTTTAGGGGGGTTTTTAGGGGGTTCAGTTCCCAATAGCACCTTTTAATTGGGTTAAAAACGCCTCAGAAATCGATTTAAACGTCTTTTCTGCTATTTCTTGAGGCTTGTTTAAATCAGATGGGAAGTACACAACAAGGAAATTACCCTCTAGTAGTTTTGCACTCGAATCCCATATTGAATAATGAATAATTAATTCTCTTCTGTATATCTGACGTGATAAATCAATACATGAACTGTAATTGGTTTTAAACTCCAACTGATTGATAGAGGCCATGTAATTACAATTATTGGCTGTCATTAATTCGCTGAAGTAGGTCTTATCACTAATAACGGCATTCATAAATTTATCATCTCCACGAGTAGTAATATACAATGGGGCTTTATCTTCTGCTGTTTTCTTTTCGAAAATACTCTTTTTCTTATCAGTTATTTTCCCAAGGCCCTTTCCTACAGGCTCCATATAACTATAGCCTGCCTGGACATAAAACTCCCTTAGCTCTTTCTTATCATTATCCACCTCATCACCCATCAAGCTAACAGTCGGGCTATACGATTTTAACTCTCCCTGAAGTTTTAAATCGAGCGTGCGACGAAAATATGCTCTATACTCATTGGGTGTCATTTTAGTATTTTGAATAATATCCTGTTCGATATCGCTCAAATACATATCAGGATTAAAAGGAACTAAAAGAATTTTGGTAGAGGCAGAATCCTGCGCATTGGTACTAGCATATACTAAGACCAATAAAATAAGAAGAAGAGTTTTGCGCATTTACAGTGACGAATAAGATTAATTCAAAATATGCTTCCAGATGTCGTTAGCAACAGAGAACACCATAAGCGATAATAAAATCACCATTCCTATAATCTGTGCGCGTTCCATAAACTTATCACTGAATTTCTTTCTTGTGATACTTTCAATCGTTAAGAAAACAACATGGCCGCCATCTAATGCAGGAATCGGAAGGATATTCATAAATGCTAATACCATTGATAACAATCCTGTTATAGCCCAGAATTTTGGCCATTCCCATGTCGCACCGTAAATCTGTGCAATACCAATAGGACCTTGAACCGAATCACTTGCCTTCTCTTGTCCTGTAAATATTTTACGCAACCCCTTCACGTTAGAAACCAACGCTTCCATAGCATCAGAAGTACCAAATTTAAAAGCACTTCCTAATGTATAAGGCGTCATTTTATAATTCAAGTTTTCTATCGCCTGAGGTAAATAGCCTATTCCAATTGTACTATCAGCACGTACTACACATGAAAGCGTTACTGGCTTTTTATCTCTTATTACATCTACCACAACAGTATTATTACAATTTGCCGCTATTTTCGATTTTAAATCATCGGTATCAAGAAGTTTCTCACCTTTTACTGCAACAATTTCATCCCCCGGCTTAAAGCCTGCTTTTGCTGCAGGACTGTTTTCAGCAACCGTATTAACAACAAACAGCTGGTTACCATAGCCAATGAAATTCATCCGCCCGACCTTACTTACTGTACGATAAAAATTTGAAGGTATTTCAATTTCCATCGTTTGGCTACTACGTTGAATGGTGATTTTTGCTCCAAACATAATTCGAGAAGAAAGCACATCATCAAAACGATCAAATTTCTTTCCGTCAATTGCAATTATCTTATCTCCATTCTGAAATCCTAACTCACGGCCAAGGCTATACGCATAAATCCCCTCACCTTTATTTACCTCATTGATCGATAAATATTCTTTCTTAAACTCCAGTAACGAAAATGAAAAAATAATAATACCTAAAAGTACATTCATGGTTACTCCACCAATCATCACAATTAATCGCTGCCATGCTGGTTTAGCTCTGAATTCCCAAGGCTCTGGTGCTTTCGCCATTTGCTCGGTATCAAGACTTTCATCTATCATTCCAGCAATTTTCACATATCCGCCTAGAGGCAACCAACCAATTCCATATTCGGTTTCTCCTCTCTTGAAACTGAAAAGTTTAAATCCCCAAGCATCAAAAAACAAATAAAACTTCTCGACTTTTATTCCGAAAGCTCGAGCAGCTAAAAAATGTCCTAATTCATGTAAGGTTACTAATATCGCTAAGCCGGCAATTAACTGTCCGGCCATAATCAATGCATCCATTGTTTTCTAATTAAAAATTAAACTAATTATCAGGCGAAATTACGAACTTTTTCTTCGCGAGATTTTCATTAAATATTCTACGGGCTTCTTCGTCCGAATTTTTATAATCTTCTATTGTAGGCTGTTGAATGAATGTTGCATTCATCATAACCGCTTCTATTGTTTCTGCTATTGCTAAAAATCCAATTTCTCTGTTTAAGAAAGCGGCTACCGCTTCTTCATTAGCAGCATTCATTATACAAGGTAAATTTCCACCTTTATCCATTGCTTGTTTTGCTAACGATAAGCAATGAAATGTTTCCATATCAGGTTTTTCAAATGTCAGGTTGGGATAATTCACAAAGTCGAAACGAGGGAAATCATTTTTTATTCGATGTGGATACGCCATTGCCACTTGAATTGGTAATTTCATATCGGGTAATCCCATCTGTGCTTTCATCGATCCATCTTCAAACTGAACAATACTATGAATGATGGATTGAGGGTGAACAATCACATCAATCTGATCTGGACGTAAATTAAAAAGCCATTTAGCTTCAATCATTTCAAGTCCTTTGTTCATTAACGAAGCTGAGTCGATTGTAATCTTCGCCCCCATCGTCCAATTAGGATGTTTAAGCGCTTGATCACGAGTAACTGTGATTAACTCATCTCGCTTTTTACCTCTGAAAGGACCACCACTGGCAGTTAAAATAATCTTCTCTATTGGATTAGAAAATTCTCCATATAAACACTGGAAAATAGCAGAATGCTCTGAGTCGACAGGATAGATGGCTACATTATTTTCTAAAGCTAATTGCGTTACAATATCACCAGCAACAACAAGCGTTTCTTTGTTTGCAAGAGCAATTGTTTTTTTATTTCGGATAGCCGCTAACGTTGGTTCTAATCCTGAAAAACCTACCATTGCAGTAAGCACAAGATCAAATGAATCCAACGACATTAACTGTACAATTGAATTATAGCCCCCAAAAACTTTTATGGGTTCATTGGCAAGAGCCTCTTTTACTTGTAAATATTTTGTGTCATCGGCAATTGCTACACTATTTGGCTTGAACTTTTTTGCTTGCGCAATTAACAAGTCTGCATTAGAATTAGCCGTTAAACAATCGATTTCAAACAAATCAGGATTTTGTTCAACAACTTCGAGCGCCTGAGTTCCAATTGATCCTGTAGAACCAAGTATGGCAATTCGTTTTTTCAAAACTTAAAATATTTTCAGCGAATTTAATAAAGAAACAAGTGCTTACTGCAAGGTGTCGGCTAATATTATTTCACATTCATTAGGAGAAGAATAATCAAAGGCAGGGTCCGTAGTTTCATCCACAAATTCGACAGGTGTTTGAAAGGGATGGGTAAGGTCTTGAAAAACACGTTTGCGATTTGGCTTTTCTGTAGATTTTTTCTTGTCAGAACCCTGGCCTTCAGAAAAACTACCCGAAGTATTCGCAATAGTAAAAGTATCATTATTTAATGAATCAACCACGATTTTTTTTGATTTTTTTTCAAGAATTTCTGTACTATCCCCCAATACTGATTTCATTGGTTCCTGATTTAAAGATGAATCACACGCTACTAATTGAATCAGAACAAATAAGCCAATTAGCCAAACTTTTTGCAACTTCATGTTACTAAAAATTGATATAATCCAACGGATTAACAGGAGTTCCATTGTACCAAAGTTCAAAATGAAGATGGGGGCCCGAGCTAAATTCTCCTGAATTTCCAATAATTGCAATTACTTCTCCTGCTTTCACGTAATCACCTACTGATTTCAAAAGAGCTGAATTATGCTTGTAAAAAGTAAACAGATTATTACCATGTTGAACGCCTATTACATACCCTGTTTCGGAGGTAAAATTGGCAATTACAACTGTACCATCTAAGGCCGACTTAATCCCTTCGTTGGCATTGGAAACGATATCAATTCCATAGTGTTTTTGAGCAGTGCTGAATTTAGAGGTAACATTCCCCTTCAACGGAGTAAAAAACGAATAACTGCCGATACCAGAAGAAAATGCTTTGTCTCCCCTGTTCACTAGTGTAAATTGTTCCTGATTTTCAATTTGCCATCGTAGCTGTGAATCGGCAGCTGACTTATTTAGATGCTGAATAGAATCATAAAGTTGCTGCGAGCCCGCCTTTTTTGATGGAAGTGTTGTGTCTGCTTTACCATTTAAAACATCTAACAAGTTTGACAAATATTTTTCATCGGCATCCAGCTTTTGCATCAGAGAGTCTGTCTTTAAGGTCATCTTAATCAGATTTCTACGCATATTAACATCAGCATATCCAGGGATGTACTCTCTGATAGGTGTAAATGCAATCAGATACAACGTTAATATGATTAATAATAGTGCCGACGATCCTCCCACCACAATAATGTTCATAGGTGTAAGACGGAGTGAGAATTTCTCTTCTAGCGTTTGGTCGTTCATTACCACGAAACGAAACTTGCTTTTGAGGATTCTTGCTATTTGTTTCCTTTTTGCTTTTGAGATTAGCATCGGTACAAATATAATATTCTTTACGAGGCAACGTTGTTTAAATTATCGACTAAATTTACGATATTTGTGATATTATTATTTACTCTAAAGATCGATAAACCAAGCAAGTATTGTGCGAATAAATTCAAGGGTTATTAAAATTGCTTCAGGCCTGATTGCAATGTTTTTTATTGCAATTATTTGGTCTTCGTGCAGTGTAAAGAAAAACAATGTGGTAAGTAGAAACTACCATGGTATGATAACGCATTATAACTTTTTCTTTAATGCCCGTGAACGAGTAAGAACTGGATCACAAAGCTTAGCCACTTCACATGAAGATAAATATGATCGTGTGCTTTCGATTTTTAAATATGGCGATCTAAACAAAGCGAAAGCCGTTTTTCCAGATATGGATGAAGCTATGAAGAAAGTCTCCATCGCGATTTCCAGAAACTCAATGGTGCTTAAGGGAAAAAAAGATAACAAGGTAGAAGAACGAAATAATTGGATTGACGACTGTTATTTATTAATTGGCAAGGCACAGTTTTACAAACATGACTTCTGGTCGTCTATCGAAACATTCCAATACATTTCATCGGAATATAAAGAGAGCGAAATTCGTCCCGAAGCTTTATTATGGCTTTGCAAATCGTATCTGGAATTAGGTAAAACATTGGATGCTGAATATCTGTTAGATTATTTGAAGAACGATAAAAAGTTTCCTGATAATTTAAAAGGTGATTACAATGCAGTAGTTGCTCAATATCACTTGATGAAAGATGATACTCCAAGAGCTATTGAGTCATTAAGAAAAGCATCTGCTACAGCAATTAAAAAAGATGATCGTGCTCGATATACGTTTATTCTTGCTCAGCTACTTCAAAAACAAGACAGTTTACAAGAAGCATTTTCAAATTACGAAAAGGTAATTAAAATGAATCCGATTTATGAAATGTCTTTTAATGCTCGAATTAACAGAGCTCGTTGCTACGACATCAACAGTGGATCTGGTGAAATTGTTAAGAAGGAATTGAATAAGATGTTGAAAGATGAAAAAAATGAAGAGTATAGAGATCAAATTTATTATGCTCTTGCCGGAGTTGCACAACAAGAAAAAAATGAAACATTAGCAATTACTTTATTGAATCAATCAGTACGTGCTTCAACCAATAACACATCACAACTTGCGCAGAGTTATTTAGCATTAGGGAATATTTTCTATAAACGTCCGCAATATCTTCCTGCTGCAGCATATTACGATAGCTGTTTATCAAATTTAACAAATGATCATCCTGACTATATAGATATTCAATCCAAGAAAAACAGTTTGGAGCGATTAGTAAAAAATTTGAAGGTTATCCAACAAGAGGATAGCTTGCAAACGCTTGCATCATTGAATCCGCAGGAAAGAGAAGCAAAAATTAAAAGTATTATTGAATTCGAAGATGCAGAAAAAGAAAGACTGAAGAAAGAGGAAGAAGAAAAAAAGAAAATAGAAGAACAAAAAATTCTTGAAGAAAAAACCCTGAAGAGCCAAACGAGAGACAATAACGGTCCTGGCGCAACAGCGCAAGGCTCCTGGTATTTTTATAATCAATCATCCATTTCATTCGGATACAATGAGTTTTTAAAGAAATGGGGGACAAGAAAATTAGAGGATAATTGGAGAAGAAGTGAAAAAGATGTGATTGTTGATAATGGTGATGATAATGTTGATGCAGGAAAAGACAGCACTGCCAATAATCAATCTGCCATCAATGATTCAATAAGTAAATTAGATGCAGCAGCTCGTAAGACTGCGTATCTAGGAATGATACCAGGAACCCCTCAGGCTATTTTAGAATCGAACTTAAAAATAGCAGAAGCATTATATAATTGTGGCGTTATTTATCGTGAGCAGCTGATTAATCTCCCTGAAAGTGTGAATAGTTTTGAAGAGCTAAATCGCCGCTTCCCTGATAGTAAATATAAACAGCCAAGCTATTACAATCTGTATAGAACTTTAATGGCATTGAATGATACAATAAAAGCAGATATTTATAAAAATAACCTTTTGACTAATTACCCTGAATCAGAATATGCTAAGTTGATTTCTAATCCGAACTACTACAAAGAGCTCAAGAAAAAAACAGCTGTGCTAGAGGTGTTTTATGAAAACACTTATCGTGCCTATCTAAATAAGCAATATGCAGACGTAATTGAACGTAAAGAAGAAGCGGATGCATTGTTCCCGAATAGCAAATTAGCGCCTAAGTTTTCTTTACTAAAAGCAATGGCTGTTGGAAAAACAAAAACTGCACAGGAATTTGAATTGGCATTAGAAGACGTAATTAGAAATCATCCAAAAGACTCAGTAGCAACGCGTGCAAAGGAGATTCTTGATTTTATGCATGGGAAGAATATTAAAGAGCTACCAAAAGATACGAGCACAACAACAAGCACTTTACAAAACCTAATCGACTCTACAACGAAATATGTTTTTGTTCCTGATATCAAACAGTATTATTTGATACTTTATAAAAACAATTCGTTGAATACGCCAGATGTAATTAATCGCATTAAAGGATTTAATAATGTGAATTATACTACTGATAAGTTAGAAGTAAAAAATGGTAATATTGATTTGACTTATCAATACATTATGGTAACAGAATTTGCTACAACTAAAGCTGCTATGGATTATTACACAGCCATTTTAAAATCACCACAAGTTTTAGGAGAGAGTGATCCATCAAAAGTATTTTACTTTGTTATCTCACAAGATAATCTTGCACAGTTAGCGAGAAGCAAAAACATTTCTGCATACTCCTTATTTTTCCAAAAGAACTACTTACAATAATTTAATTTTTTACCGTGTTTAATAAAATAGCGAATACTCCTTACCCTCTTTTACAAAACAAATTAATTAAAGCCGGCATTGGTTTGTCGTGGGGGATTTTTGTAACTTTCATTTTATTTTTTTTAAAACC
>JBKCGZ010000007.1:0-7028 GCA_046303115.1 Bacteroidota bacterium
ATCGACTACTTCCCTATTTGATGGTTGGATCAGTGATTTATTCGATTGCTGGATATTTTGTCTATCATGATTTTTTATGGGTGTTTACTGAAATCCCCTATTCGAAATTATCAAGTCAATATGGTAATGGAAAATTAACTCACTTCGTTGATCAATTATTTTATGTGGTAGGTCCAATCATTTACCTATTACTAATCACTGGTATAATTAGCATCATTATTTATGCTATAAAATCAAAGTTTAAAAATCCATCACAATATATTGTACTCGCTTTCTTCGTGACGTATTTTGTTGCGCACAGCATGTTTTGGTGGTTAGGTATTTTTAATTCGATGGGAATGAAAAGAGTGATGATTGCTATAGCTCCTTTGATTGCCATTTTGTCGACAGCAGGATATGACTGGATGACAAATTGGATGAAAGAAAAAAATCGAATAGCAGGAACTATTATTAGTGTGATGTTAATATTGGCGATTATTATCTTTCCATTTACGCATAATAAAGCAGCGATTCATTTTGATCGGGATTTAGGTAAAACAAACGAGCAAAAAATGGCTCAAGGAATAGCTGATAAAGCAAGCTCACTACATCAACCAAATTCTCTTTACTTGCTTTCCAATCCGATTTTTTACGAATACTTGAATTTAGATCCGTTTAACAATCAAACCTGTAAAGGACTAAGCACTGAAAATTTAAATAAAGTTCGTAAATGCGATATTGTTATATGGGATAATTGGTTTTCGGTGATAGAAAATAATGTGTCAATTGAAATGCTTGATAGCAATTCTCGTATTAATCATATCGAAAAATATGAGTGCGAACAGGATGGAAGAATGGTTGAGATGAGGGTTTATGTTGGGAAGTAGATTGCTTCGCAAGTCAATGTGAAAATCTGAAATAACACAAGCTCCATTTCTCACTCAAGCCGTGAGGGGGCTTTTACTTTTTTCAATAGTAAAAAAAGTAAACAAAAATACCACCGCTGTAAAATTATTCCGGAACTACTTTCGTGTGCAACGGAAATAACCGAACTCCTCCCGGAGTGAAAATATACTACGGGACTCAAACACCGTTTATTTCTATTCGTTGCGTACTTCAGTAGTTTGTTTCCGCAATAATTTTAAGGCGGACATTGTAATATTGTATTAAGTAAAGCAGGATTTCCAAAACTCACAATTGGATTTATCGCTTGATAACATCTACAACATACCAACCGAAAAAATATCATAGGCATAGCGAAGAATCAAGAAGGATACGATGACGAGAAATAGGATGCGGACGAAGCCATTTCCTTTTTTCAATGCCATGCGGGTACCGATGATGCTACCAGTGATATTGCAAGATGCCATTAGTAATGCAATTTCTAATAAAAAGTGTCCTTGCGAAATAAAAACATACAAGGCTCCGAGGTTAGAAACGCAATTGATGAATTTAGAATAGGCTGATGCAGTAATGAATTCAAATCCGAATATTAATACGAAGCCAAGCATTAAGAAATTCCCTGCTCCAGGACCAAAGAATCCGTCGTAAAATCCGACAAAGGAACCAATCAACAATCCGTAAAGCATTTTTTTTGCAGTTGGCAATTCACTTTTTGCAATTAGTCCGAGTTCTTTTTTATTGAACGTATAAATAGCCATCACAATTAAAATCACAAGCACAACAGGACGCAGATACGCTGAATTAATATAGATGACTGCCTTCGCTCCTAAATAGGAAAACACTAGTGTAAAAAATGAAATAAAGAGCAACAGTTTATAATCGAATTTTATTCGTTTAGCATATTGAACCGCAGAAACTGATGTGCCTGAAAATCCCGCAATTTTATTTGTACCCATTAAAGTTGGCAATGCTGTATTAGGAAAGTTGACGAGCAATGCAGGAAGCTGAATAAATCCTCCACCACCCACAATAGCATCGATGAAGCCTGCGGTGAATGCTAATGCTACTAATGCAATTAATGTTGACGAAGAATAATCAGCGAAGAGATTTGGGAAATGCATTATGATTATTCTATGAAAAAAACACCTTAAATTAGTCCTTAATACAGCGCACTGAAATACCATCAGCAGTAAGAGAGGTACTTATTCCGAAGCTATCACTACCATAACTAAGATTGTACATATATAAACTATACATTGTATTAGATGTTGAACTAAACCAATATCCATATTCACCAATATATTTAAAATCATTAGAACCGCGCATCCCTGAAGGAAGACCTGAAAATCCACTTTGATCATCAGCAGCGTAATTAGGTGCCTTCCAATGCAACAATCCAATTTCTTTCATTTTAGCTCCTGCAACTTGGGGACCTCCTAAATTATCAGATAATATTGTCCACTCATCTAAACTAGGAACATGCCACCCTATTGGACACAACCCGCGAGTGTCCGAAACTGCATACTGATTATAAAGTTTGCCATAAACAGCACCGTTTTCTGGGTCATTATTGTAATAACACCATGCTGGCAGATGATTTTTGTATGCAGTCACCCAACTCTCTAGATTTTTTATTTCAGGAATCAAATCTCCATTCGCAAAACGATCAGTATATAAATTTTCTGCGCTCCAAACCTGATCGCCGATTTTTACACTTTTTAAAGTTGGTGTGCTACCACTCGGTTTTTTGGGGGTTGTATTTTCAAAACCTCCGGCTAAACTTGATAAAGGAGTAGCGTACGATTTTTTAAAGCCAAGTAATAAATCAAGATTTGATTTTGGAATGGCGAAGTTTAAATTCTGCCCATCTTCAAATGCTCCAACTGCAATTCCTACTAATAATCCGTTTGCATTTAAAACCGGACCTCCACTACTACCATGAGAGATTGGAGCACTTATCTGAATTAACTTTGTGCCATCCCAATCACGCAATCCACTCACAATACCATCTGTAATTGTTGCAGGCAATCCTTTAGGGCTACCTAATACATACACTTTTTGTCCAGGTGTTGGAGTTGAAGTAGCCATTTTAATTGCAGGCTTGTTCAATCCTTTTACTTTTAAAATAACTAGGTCCACTTCTTTATCTAAAGCAACATAACCTTCAATTTCATATTTAGCAGCGGAAATATTGGTATAACAAAAAGCTTCGGTCGCGCCTTCAATAACATGATAGTTAGTTGCGATTAAGTTTGGTCCAACAAAGAAACCTGACCCTTGTGCAATTTCAGTTTCAATAGTTACTGTTGAGTTGACATTGTTGTCATATACAACTTTAGCCGTTTGTGCAGCCACAAAAAAACTAATCAAGACAAAACAAACAACCAAATTTATTTTTTTCATCAGAATAAGAATAACTAAACTATCAAACAAAAATAAAACTACTTCACATACCCACTCGCCTTCTCCAACACCGATTTTAATCCATCAACATTTTTACCACCGGCAGTTGCATAGAAAGGTTGTCCTCCACCACCACCTTGAATGTCTTTCGCTAACTCACGAATGATGTTGGTTGCGTTCAGTGATTTTTCTGCGACTAGATTCTCTGCGATGATTAATGAAATCATTGGCTTGCCATCAGCATCCGATGCTAATAAACAGAATAAGTTATCAATCTGATTTTTTAATTCGAAAGAAATATTTTTAATCGCCTCTGCTGGTAAGTTGACAGTTGCAACGATACAGTTAACACCATTGATGTTTTCTACTTTGCCCATCAACTCTTTCTTAATGCCCTGCGCTTTCTCGTGAACAAATTGTTCTACTTGTTTCTTCAATGCATTCGTTTCTTCAATCAACGATTCAACACCTTTCACAACATCTTTCGGATTATTTAAAAGCGATTTCACCTGCGCCATTACCTGCGATTGCTCTTTGAAATAATTCTCTGCGCCCTCTCCTGTGATTGCTTCTATACGACGAACACCTGCTGCCACTGCACTTTCCGCAACCAACTTCACCATTCCGATTTCTCCCGTTGCAGCGACATGCGTTCCTCCACAAAGTTCAACAGAGTATGAAGGATCAAATGTAATTACACGAACAAAGTCTCCATACTTCTCACCAAATAATGCTGTTGCGCCAGAGTCAATTGCTTTTTGAATAGGCACATTGCGTTGCTCATTCAGCATGATATTCTCACGCACTTTCTGATTCACGATTTTTTCAATCTGTAAAATCTCTTCATCCGACACTTTTGCAAAATGCGAGAAGTCGAAACGCGTTTGTTGCTCATTTACCAATGAACCTTTTTGCGCTACATGCGAACCCAACACTTGCTTTAATGCAGAATGAATCAAATGTGTGGCACTGTGATTTTTGGTAATTGATGCACGACGATTGGTATTGATTGTTGCTGTAAACGTCGAGTCTAAATTCTTCGGTAAGGCATCAGCGTAATGAACAATCAGATTGTTTTCTTTTTGCGTATCGGTGATGAAAATTTTATCTCCATCTGTTTCCAACGTACCTGTATCACCTACTTGTCCGCCACTCTCTGCATAAAAAGGAGTTCTGCTTAATACAATTTGATATTGCTCTTTATTTCCTTTTTTAATCTTGCGATATTTTACAATCTCACAGCTAGAAGTTGTTTCATCATATCCAACAAACTCTACACTGTCATCATCACATACCTGCGACCAATCGGCGGTTGTCATGGCCGTTGCTTTACGCGAACGATTTTTTTGTTCTTCCATACAACGATTGAATCCTTCCATATCAACCACCTTTCCATTCTCACGCGCCATCAATTGTGTTAAGTCGATTGGAAAACCAAATGTGTCATATAATTCAAAAGCGAAATCGCCAGCAATGGTATTTCCTTCATACGCTTCAAATTTTTTAATACCCGTATCCAACGTACGCAAGAAAGAAAGTTCTTCTTCGTTGATTACGCGCGCTACAAAATCGCGTTGCGCATTTAACTCTGGGAATACATGAGCAAACTGCGATGCGATGATATCGACCAGCTTATATAAAAATGCTTCTTTCAAATTCAAGAAAGTAAACGCATAACGTACTGCGCGACGAAGAATACGACGGATTACATAACCTGCCTTATTGTTCGATGGTAATTGTCCATCTGCGATAGCAAAAGAAATTGCACGAATATGATCAGACAATACACGCATAGCAATATCTGTTTTTTCAGAAGTGCCATATTTAATTCCTGATGCCGACTCAATAAAATTGATAGTAGGCGTAAACACATCCGTATCATAATTCGATACTTTCATTTGCATGGCCATACACAAACGCTCGAAGCCCATTCCTGTATCAACATGCTTCGCAGGAAGTGGCTCTAAAGAACCATCTGCCTTACGATTGAATTCCATGAATACGTTGTTCCAGATTTCAATCACCTGAGGATCGGAAGTGTTCACTAAATCTTTTCCATCTATTTGTTTACGTGCTTCCTCAGAGCGTAAATCGATATGAATTTCAGAACATGGTCCACAAGGGCCTTGCTCACCCATCTCCCAGAAATTATCTTTTTTATTTCCACGCAGGATACGATCTTCAGGAATCCACTTTTTCCAGAAATCGTAAGCCTCTTGGTCGAATGCTAAATTTTCTTTTGCATCGCCTTCAAAAACAGTCACGTATAATCGGTCCTTCGGAAGTTGATATACATTTACGAGTAAGTCCCACGCCCACTCTATCGCTTCTTCTTTGAAATAATCGCCAAACGACCAGTTTCCAAGCATTTCAAACATGGTATGATGGTAAGTATCTACTCCTACCTCTTCCAGGTCGTTATGCTTACCCGACACACGCAAACACTTCTGCGTATTGGCTACGCGCGTTGCGAAAGGGGTAACATTTCCGAGAATGATATCTTTAAACTGATTCATCCCTGCATTGGTAAACATGAGGGTTGGATCATTTTTTACGACGATGGGTGCTGATGCGACAATGGTATGACCTTTCGATTTAAAGTAATCTAAAAAACCTTGTCTGATTTGAGCAGCTGTTTGCATAATGCCTCTTTTCGTTTGCTAATTAATTTATCTTATTTTTGTAATAACAGGCAAATTTAAAAATATAACCGATGCCGAAAGCAAAATATTACTTCAATACTGAATCGTTGAAATACGAAAAGGTAATTGTGAGCTTCAAAAAGCGCTTAGGGCGTGTTTTAGGATGGCTCGCAACGGCTTCGGTATTCGGAACAATTGTGCTTTTGATTGCCTATAACTTTTTAGATTCTCCGAAGGAAAAACAGCTAAAACGAGAGATTGCTCAGTTACAAGATCAGTATGATTTATTGAACCAACGCATTGATTTAGCGAACTCTGTTTTAAAGGATTTACAAGTAAGTGATGATCAGATTTACCGGGTGGTTTTTGAGGCAGAACCTATTCCGGCAGAGGTAAGAGAGGCTGGCGCAGGTGGAATTAACCGTTATAAGTTATTGGAAGGATTTGACAATTCTGATTTATTAATCAAGACAACACAGCGTATAGATAAGCTGACGCGTCAATTGTATATTCAGAGTAAATCGTTTGATGAGGTGTTTAAGTTAGCGAAGCAAAAGACGCAGATGCTAGCTTCTATTCCGGGAATACAGCCTGTTTCATTGAAGGGTTCGTCGCATATTGCATCCGGATTTGGATATCGTATACATCCCATCTACAAAACTGCCAAGATGCATACGGGAATTGATTTTGCCGCTCCTACGGGAACGCCGATTTATTCTACTGGAAATGGAGTGGTTAGTCAAACAGAGTTTAACGGTCGTGGATATGGTAACAACGTGGTGATTAATCATGGATACGGTTATCAGACCTTATATGGCCACATGACTAAGTTTGTGGTTCGTCCGGGACAAAAAGTGCAACGTGGCGACTTAATTGGCTATGTAGGAAGTACAGGATCATCAACTGGTCCGCATTGCCATTATGAGGTGATTAAAGACGGAAACAAAATAGATCCAATTAATTATTTTTATAACGACTTGACGCCTCAGGAATACGAACAAATTCGAATTCTTGCTGCTCAGGAAAATCAATCATTCGATTAAAACTATTGCTTATGCCTATCATGGATTTCGACAAAGAGCCAGAGCGCTTGTATTATAG
>JBKCGZ010000008.1:0-48594 GCA_046303115.1 Bacteroidota bacterium
GATTTGTCATCGTTATAAACAGGAATATACGTCACATCGAAAAAACTATTTTCTACTTCTATAGTGAACTGAAAATTGTTTCCAGAAAATGCTGCTTGATAATCGTTTTCTTTAATTGGTGTTAATTCAGCAACTTGATCGAGTTTTCTGCCAATGATATTTTCGTTTTTAACCTTTAATCGTTCGATAGCTTTCCCTTTGAATAAGGTAACTACTTTGTTGTTGTTTATATTAAAGAGAATGATTGGCGACTTACCAATGATATTGTTTAATCGTAATTCAGATTCGATAAGAGATTTTTCCGTTATAGCAGAAAAAGTTTGAATCTTATTTAATTTAACGATGTAGTTCAGGCAGTTCTCAATACTCGCTTTATTCACTTTTGATTTATTGATAAAATCGCAAGCGCCAAGCTTCATGCATTCAACCGCCAGCTCAACTGATTCTTCAGATGAAACAACAATGATATTTCCTTTTCCGCGCTTTAAAGCATGGGCAGTTAAGAAATCGTGACCATTTAAATGCGGTAAATTGTAATCGAGGAATATACAATCGAAATTATTATTGTTACATAATCCAATAGCTTCAGCAATAGTATGTGCAATAATAACGTGAGTAGGTTGAGTAGTAGACTCAATTACCTTTTGTAAAAAAAGACAATCTTGTTGGTTGTCATCAACAATTAAGATGTCAAGCGTTTTCTGTTCCATAATTAAATCATTAGCATTGGTTGCTCGCAAAGTTTCCAATAGCTATTTAGTACAGCTACAGCATTAACAAATTTTTCAAATGATAATGGCTTTAAGATATAGCCAGCAACATTTAAATTATAAGCCTCAATTTTATCCTGATCATCATTGCTAGTTGTCATAACAAAAACACTTACGCTCTTAAGGTCTTCATCATTGCGAAGTTCTCTTAAGAATTCCAGTCCATTCATTTTAGGCATATTGATGTCTAATAAAATGATACGAGGTGATGGATTAAGCTTTGGCTTACCATTGCTTCCGCGCAACATGTTTAATGCTTCAACACCGTTAAATGCAATGTGCAGTGGATTAGTAATATTATTTTTTACAAATGCCCTTTGAACATTCATCACATCTACACTGTCATCTTCTACTAGCAAGATGTTTAATAATTTTTCTTCTATTGGACTCATGCTACAATTGATTTTTTAATAATAACTTTTGATGGCCATGAAAAATTGAAACGAGTGAATTTGTTCTTCTCTGATTCAATCCAGATTTTACCACCTTGTTCTTCAACAATTTTTTTGACAATTGATAATCCTATTCCAGTGCTTTCAAATTCATCTCTTGCAGATAGTGTTTGAAAGATCATAAATACTCTGCTGTGATATTCTTTTTCAATTCCAGGTCCATTATCTTCTATAGAAAATTGGCAAACACCTTCTTTCTCATAGAATGATACTTTAACATTGCCAACAACTTTGTCGTTGTATTTAATGGCGTTGCTAATTAGATTACTGAATACCTGAAATAATTTAGTTTGTTCTGTTTCTATTGATGGTAAGTTTTCCTGAATATGAATTTGGAAGAAGCTCGGAGGATTTAAACTATCAATGATTTCATTTAACAGATAGTTTAAGTCGATTACTTTCGATTCGCATTTTATTTTCCCTGCTTTAGCATAAGAAAGAATTCCGTGAATTAATGCTTCCATTCTTAATACTCTTCCTTTTAGCATATTTAAATTGCTTCTGGAATCGTCGGAGATTTTATCTTTAGTATCTTCTTCAATCCAATCAGCCAAAGAAGCAATTGCACGTAACGGAGCTTTTAAGTCATGAGAAACGACATAAGCAAACTGATCTAATTCTTTGTTTGCTTTCTCTAATGTTGCAAGGCTGTGCTTATGTTTTTCTTCAAGTGATTTCCACTTGTAAATTTCGTTTTGTAAAATTTGAAAAGTCTCATCAAGCTGTAATGATGAATATTCAGCTGGCGATGTGCCTTTTTCTTTAGCAATTGTGCATAACAGATTTTTTGTTTTTTCATTAATAAAACTCAACTCGTTGTTCAATTGCTTATTAATAAAAAGTAATTTGTTATATGCGTCAACCGAAGCATTGCTAGAACGCTCTAATAATTCATTTTTAATTTTCAGTTCGTTAATGTTTTCATTTAACGAATCAATCAATGTTGAATAATTGGGGTGATTGATAATATCGCTTCCTAATTGTGATTGCAGTAATTCTTGTAGTTGGTTCGATTGCATAAAGAAATTTTTAATAGTTTCTTTTCTACAACAAATTGCTCGAACTTGTTACGCAATAACGAAAAAGGGGAGGTGATAATTTGAGAAAAAATCGAAGAATCTTACAAAACCACTAAAAGTTTGGTTTTAGCATATACTTCGTATAGAAGGCATCTATAACAGAAACGGCCTCTGCTGCTGTATCTACAATGGTGATTAAGTTGATGTCATCAGGGCTAATATACTTCTCTTCAATAAGTACATTTATAATCCATTCGTGAAGTCCTTTCCAATATTCTTTACCAACTAATACAATTGGGAACTTAGCAATTTTTCCTGTTTGAATAAGGGTTAACGATTCGAATAGCTCGTCCATTGTTCCGAATCCACCAGGCAATGCGATGAATCCCTGAGCGTATTTCATGAACATTAATTTTCTTACAAAGAAGTAATCGAATGTAATGTTTTTATCATGATCGATGTATGGATTGCATGTTTGTTCAAAGGGTAGTTTGATGTTTAATCCAACAGATGTCCCCTTAGCCATTTGCGCTCCTTTGTTGGCAGCTTCCATGATTCCAGGTCCACCACCGGTAATAATTCCGTATCCCTCTTGCGTGAGAAGCTTTGCAATTTCTTCTGCCATTAAGTAATACTTACTGTCAGGCGCTGTTCTTGCCGATCCAAAAATGGTCACACATGGTCCAAGTTGTCCAAGCTTTTCAAAGCCTTCAACAAACTCACCCATGATTTTAAAAACCTGCCAGGTGTCTTGTGATTTTCTTTCTTGTTTATCTCTTTCGGAAAATGCACGACGGATTTTAGCTTCTTCTTTATTCATAGTAATTGGACTTTAACGGAATTAATTGGAAAAGGTTTTTTTCATCCAGTCAAATTCTTGTTTTAAGTACTGACCTGTTATCGATTTCTCATTTTTAATTAGTTCCTCAGGGGTTCCTGTAGCGATAACTTGTCCGCCTTTACTACCACCTTCAGGACCGATATCAATAATGTAATCAGACATTTTAATCACATCCATATTATGCTCAATCACAAGCACTGAATTTCCTTTATCAACTAAAATGTTTAATACATCCAATAATATTCTAACATCTTCGAAATGCAAACCTGTTGTAGGTTCATCAAGAATATAGAGTGTATTACCGGTATCTTTTTTAGCAAGTTCAGTTGCAAGCTTCACACGTTGCGCCTCTCCTCCCGATAACGTAGTGCTTTGTTGTCCGAGTGTGATATACCCTAATCCAACTTCTTTAAGCGTCTTTATTTTATGTCGGATAGAAGGCATGTTTTCAAAAAAGTCAACTGCTGTTTCAATACTCATGTTAAGTACATCATTAATCGATTTTCCTCTATAGCGAACATCTAAAATTTCTCGATTATAACGATGACCATTACAGTTTTCACAAATAACATTTACATCTGGAAGGAAGTTCATTTCGATAACGCGCATACCTGCACCCTGACAAGTTTCACAACGTCCGCCTTTCACATTAAAAGAAAACCAACCTGGAGGATATCCTCTTACTTTTGATTCGTTCAGTTGCGCAAATAAATTTCGAATATCACTAAACACTCCTATGTAGGTAGCAGGATTAGAACGAGGCGTTCTTCCAATAGGAGACTGATCTATCTCGATTACTTTATCGATGTTCTCAAGTCCTTTGATTTTTTTATACGGCAAAGGTTTCTGACTTGATCGATTGAAATGTTGATTTAAAATAGGGTAGAGGGTTTCATTGATCAATGTTGATTTTCCACTACCAGAAACACCTGTGATGCAAATTAATTTACCTAGCGGAAATCCTACATTTACATCCTTCAGATTGTTTCCTGTACATCCTGATAACTCTATTTTATTTCCGTTGCCTTTTCTGATTTTGCCTGGCTTGATTTGAATTTTTCCTGAAAGGTAATTTGCTGTTAATGTATCAGAATTGATTAACTCACGTGGTTTGCAACTGGCAATTATTTTTCCTCCATGCGCACCGGCTCCATAGCCAATATCAATAACATGATCGGCAGCCATTATCGTTTCTCTGTCGTGTTCAACAACAATAACAGAGTTTCCAATATCTCTTAAGTTTTTTAGTGATTCAATCAAACGAATATTATCACGTTGATGTAATCCAATACTTGGCTCATCCAAAATATACATAACACCTACGAGCTGTGAGCCGATTTGTGTTGCTAATCGTATACGTTGTGATTCACCTCCTGAAAGGGACTTTGAACTTCTGTTGAGTGTTAAATATTCGAGACCAACATCCAATAAAAATTTAGCACGTTTGGTAATCTCTTTTAAAATTTCCTTTGCAATGGTAAGCTGTTGCTTTGATAATCTTTTTTCTACCGTCAGCGACCATTCATAAAAATCAGAAAGGTCCATTGCGCTCAACTGACCGATATGCTTTTGATCAATTTTAAAGAAGAGTGATTCTTTCTTCAATCGACTACCATCACATTCGCTACATACAATATGAGTCATGAAACTCTGCGCCCAGTTTTTCATTTTGGCTGAGGCTACTTCACTTTCAATATGTGATGCAATAAAGCTTGCAATACCTTCGAAGCTTGAAACGGTTGAGTTAATACTTCCTGATACGAAATCAGATTCTACATTGAATATTTCACTGGAGCCATACAAAATGATATTTAGTGCTTCATCTGTAATATCTTTAATTGGTGTAGTCAGTGTAAATCCGTAGCGCTTACCAATGGTTGTAATTTTACTAAAGATCCAATTGTCTTTAAATTCTCCCAAAGGCGCAATACCTCCTTGTTTAATTGATTTGCTTCGATCAGGGATAATGATATTTACATCTATCTCTGGAACAGTTCCTAGTCCGTTGCATTTAGGACATGCACCATAAGGCGAGTTGAATGAAAAACTATTTGGAGCTGGTTCATCGTATGAGATGCCTGTAACAGGACACATCAAATGCTGACTTAAATGTTTTACTTTATTCGACTTCTCATCTAAAACCATGATGGTGCCTTTGCCATGCTTAAGCGCCATTTTGATACTATCGGTAATGCGTTGACGAGAGTCTTCATTGATAACGATGCGATCAACGACAATTTCTATATCATGGGTTTTATAGCGATCGGCTTGAAGTCCGCGTTTAAGATCGGTAAGCTCACCATCAATTCGAACTTTCACAAATCCAAGCTGCATGATTTGCTGAAACAATTCGCGATAATGTCCTTTGCGGCCTTTAACGACTGGTGCTAATAATAAAATGTTTTTCCCGTCATATGATTTGAAGATGACATCTAAAATCTGAGCATCGGTCATTCGAATCATTTTCTCTCCCGACAAATACGAATACGCATCTGCGCTACGGGCAAATAATAATCGAAGGAAATCATAAATTTCAGTTACCGTTCCAACCGTTGATCGGGGATTGGTATTAGTAGTTTTTTGTTCAATGGAAATAACTGGACTTAGTCCTTTGATTTTATCTACATCTGGGCGTTCGAGGTTGCCTAAAAACTGACGTGCATAGGCTGAAAAGGTTTCCATGTATCGGCGTTGACCTTCGGCATAAATAGTATCAAAAGCCAAGGAGCTTTTTCCGCTACCACTTAATCCAGTAATTACAACTAACTTGTTTCTAGGGAAAACAACATCTACATTTTTAAGGTTGTGAACGCGCGCGCCATATACTTCAACCCATTCTTCTTCCGAAAGCATTTTTGTCGATTAAATTAACTTTCAAAAATAACAAGAACGGCCCTAATTAAGGGTATGATGTTAATTTATTCTCTAAATCATTTAGATGATTGAAAATAAGTAGGGTTGTGGATAAAAAAACTTTACGAAAAACGAACCTTTTATTAATCGGTTCGTAATAAGAGGCACAAAAAGGCTAAAAATGCTAAACCACCACGCCAAAAACTCTATCAAATTAAAGCTTATCCTACTCGGATGGGCTATTTTAATTTGCAATGGGGCGATGGCTCAGGCGCCTATAGCTTCTTTTACTGTTTCAGCCTCTACAGGCTGTGCTCCGCTAAATGTCCAATTTACCAATACCTCGCAAAACGCAGTAAGTTATAATTGGAGTTTTGGAAATGGAAACACCTCAGTTCTTCAAAACCCAAGTAATGTGTTTTTAGCATCGGGTACGTACGCCGTTACCTTAACAGTTACCAATGCGACCGGACAATCCAACAATTACTCAACATCAATTACAGTTGTTGCATCTCCAGTATCAAATTTTACTGTTTCAAATACTTCTGGATGTCAATCAAGTCAGGTTTTTGATTTTCAGAATACCTCTTTAAATTATGACTCTTGTTTATGGGACTTTGGTGATGGAACAACGAGTTCATTAACTAATCCTCAGCATATTTATAATATCTCGGGAGTTTTTAATGTTACATTAATCGCTTTTAATAAAGCGTATGGATGCAGCAATACAAAAACGCAAGTAGCATTAATAACGGTTAATCCTAAACCAAATTTATCATTTGTAGTCAACGACTCAATTACCTGCGATAGTGCTAAGGTCTTTCAGTTTACAGCTTCGGCAAGTAATGTTCTTTCATGGTCATGGGATTTTGGTGATGGTCAAACATCAAGCATTCAAAACCCTAATCACGTTTATAATGATACGGGATATTTTTCAATCACTTTAACAGCCGTTTCAGCGAATGGCTGTCCTGCTACATTAACAAAACAGAATTATATTCATATTAAGTATAATCCTAAGCCAATTATTACTACTAGTACAATGATTGGTTGTCAGCCATTATATGTTTCAATGATGGTTCCGTTTAATCCTAATTTCTCTTACCAATGGGATTTAGACGATTCGAGTAGTATTGTAAACACTTTTGCTACTTATCATAATTATCATACTGCTGGAGTATTTAATCCAACAGTTACTGTAAACTATAATAATGGTTGTATTAATTCGACCACATTAAATTCAATCACATCATTGGCAAAGCCTCAAACAAATTATTCAGTGAGTAATTATATTGGTTGTGCACCATTGTATGTAAATTTTGTAAACAATACACCTGGCAATAACAATACTTATTTGTGGGATTTTGGTGATGGTAATACATCTACTCAACATACACCAAACTACGCTTATACAACAGCAGGTTTATATCATATTTCCCTTACCGTTACTTCTTCAAATGGTTGTTCATTTGGATATCCTTTAAATCTTGATGTAACTGTTTATGCTCCGGAAGCAATTTTTAATCCTGATGTTACATCGGGTTGTCCACCACTTACTGTAAATTTTACTGATCATTCTAATGCTGCCACTTCGTGGTTTTGGGATTTTGGTGATGGAACAACATCAACTCAACAACATCCAACGCATATCTATGCTAATGCAGGTGTGTATATGCCAAAATTAATTGTTACAAGCGGTACTGGTTGTACAGATACATTAGTATATCCAACGGCAATAAATGTTAATGCGCCAACGGTTAACTATGTATCACCGGCACCAATAATAGGATGCGCACCATTCAGTGCTAATTTTGCAGATAATAGTGCATCTAGCCAATGGTTATGGGATTTTGGTGATGGAACAACTTCTACACTTTCAAATCCTCAACATACTTATACAGATTCAGGAACGTATGTTGTTACTTTAACTACATGGGGAGTAAATGGTGGATGCGAAAGAACTATTTCAAATTTTCAAACATTCCATATTGATAAATCAAATCCAGGATTTACCTATACAGTTAGTCCTTGTCCTCCTTACGTTGTACAATTCACAGATACCAGTCATAATGCGGTTGCATGGAATTGGTCATTTAGTGATGGTGGTCATTCAACTGATCAGCACGCTGTTCATACATTCCCAGGCTTAGGTTATTTCAATGTAAGTTTGACTACAACTACCGCTAATGGATGTCCGACAAATGTATCGATCAGTAACGGAGTTCATATAACTGGTTTAGGTGCTAATCCTACAATGAATTGTTCAGATACAGTTGCTCCGTTTAATGTGGCCTTTCAAGCAAATTCAAGTAATGCAACATGGTGGCTATGGGATTTTGGTGATGGTACTACTTCAAATCTTCAAAATCCAACTCATGTATATACCTCTAACGGTCCGTTTTCATTAACACTAACGGTGGGAAATGATAGTTGTACATATACATTGGACTTTCCTAATACAACATTAGGTCATGGGTCTAGTAATGGAGGTTCATTAGGTGGTGGTGGAGTAGTGGTTGTTCCAAAAGAAGTGCATTGCGCTCCTTTCGATGTTCAATTCTATTCTCCTTTAAGTACTGGGTTAAGTTGGTTATGGGATTTTGGTGATGGACATACATCAAGTGATCCTAATCCTTCGCATACGTATACTGATAGTGGTGCGTTTATTCCAAGTGTAATTATTACAGGGTTAAATGGAGTAAACGATACAATGTTTTATCCGTTGCCGTATTATGTTGTTAAGCCGGTGACTGATTTTACAATTAATACTACTAATTTATGTAACGGTGTTATTGTAACAGCTTCAACAATTCAAGCAGCTAATTCATATCATTGGAATTTTGGAAATGGAATTACATTCAATACATCAGCTGCAACATATAATTATCCTTTAGCTACAGCATCGTATCTGATAAGTTTAAATATAACAGATACTAATCAGTGTAATTCTTATGTGGCGAAATCATTTCAGGTAAGTGCTACTTCGCCAATTACTTCTAATGTGCGACGTACTTGTGCGAATACAGATGTTGAGTTTAATGCTGGCGCTGTGAATTACCAAAATTATTTATGGAACTTCGGTGATGGTAATTCATCTACCATAAAGCATCCCGTTCATGCATACCAAGATGCTGGTAGTTATCAGGTAATGCTGATTGTTACTGACATAAATGGATGCGTTGATACATTTAATTTAGCCTATCAAATTGAAGTTTATAAACCAATTGCTGACTTTAATTTTACTACAACAACAAATTGTACAACCGTTGTTGCTTATTTAAATAATACCAGTTCAAATTATACTTCTTGGTTATGGAAATTTGGTGACGGATCTAATTCATCTAACGTTGTTGCTTCTAAATCATACAGTACTCCAGGTTATTATGATATTACTTTAATTGCATACGAGAATATCTGTTCAGATACAATGATTATTCCTAATGCAATTTATGTTAGTCGACCAGCTGCTAATTTTACGTATTCGCAATCAACAGTCTGTTTGCCAGTTACAGCAACGTTTCAGGATTTAAGTGTTGATGCTGCTAAATGGTATTGGGATTTTGGTGATGGCGCAACAGATACCGTGCAGAATCCTGTCCATATATTTACAACAAAACCAGTTAATCCTATTACATTAATTATTAAAGATGTAAATGGATGTCAAAAAGATTCGACAAAAAATAATATTGAATTGACGAATGCAGAGTTTGGTTTTACATCAAGCGGAAATTGTAATCCAGTTACTGTCACATTCGCAGATTCTTCGTTAAATCCAATTTCATGGCTGTGGAATTTTGGTGATGGAACTTCTTCAACAGATCCTAATCCAACGCATACTTATACTACTAATGGAAGTTATGACGTAGAATTGACTGTTGAGGCTGCTGAGGGGTGTTTTAGCACGGTTCATATGGATTCATTAATTGTAGTTGGACAGACTACAGCTAATTTTACAGCTGATACTACTAATGGTTGTCTTCCTTTATTGGTAGAATTTACCGACTTGTCTTCCAATGTAATTGGATGGGATTGGGATTTTGGTGATGGAAGTACATCTTCAAATCAAAATCCTAATCACGTATATACCACACCAGGATTATATACTATTAGATTGATAACTGAAAATATTTTTGGCTGCAAAGACACAATAATCAAATCAGAAATGATTAATGTGCGCGGAGCAGTTCCAAGTTTCAGTGTAAGCAGTACTAACGGTTGTGCACCTGCGATAATTACATTTACTAATTTATCCTCTGGAGCAATTAATTACTATTGGAGTTTTGGTGATGGGTCAACAGATTCAACTGCAAATGCAACGCATAGTTATACAAATCAAGGAAATTTTACTGCATCGCTTTATGCGTTTGATTCTACTGGATGTTCAACAATATTCTCTTATCCAAATCCGATTGTAATTGGTGAGAGTCCTATTTTAGATTATACATTATCTGGCACTACAGGATGTTCTCCTTTCACAATTTCAATTTCTGATTATAATACAATTGCCGATAGTTTAGTTTGGGATATGGGTGATGGATCTATTGTGACAGGTTCTCATCCGATATATACCTATCAAAATGCTGGTAATTATGTAATCAAACTTATCGCCTATAATAATGGTGGTTGCGCCGATTCACTTGTATATCCAGATACGATTACTGTTTATCAATCTCCATCAGCCTCATTCACATCGAATGTTCAAATAGGATGTAATCCATTGCTAGTTCAATTTATTAATTCTTCTTCAAATTTATCCAATGCTACTTATGTATGGAATTTTGGTAATCAAGATTCTTCAAATCAGAATAATCCATACTATACTTATTTTAATAGTGGCAATTTTACTCCTTATTTAGTCGTGACAAACGAAGGTGGATGTAAAGATACCGTATACATGTCTAGTCCAATTGTAGTATATGATCAAACACCTCCATTACCAACATCGATTAGCTATGTAACTGTATTGGATAATTCAAGTGTTAAAATTACATGGCCTGTTAGCAATGAACCAGATATTACTAAATACATCATCTATCGATTGAATTTGGTTTCTGGTGATTATGATTCTATCGCTTCAGTACCACAACAAGCAAATGCATTTATTGATTATGTGGATGCAGGATTGAATACATTACATAATGCTTATACTTATAAAGTGCAGGCATATGACTATTGTGGAGGATATCAGTCGTTGGAAAATTTAATTGCTCATAAAACAATTGAGGTTAGTGTAGTTGGCGGATTTATGAAAAATGATGTTAGCTGGAATCATTATGCTGGTTGTGATTTCTCACGCTATGAAATTTATAGAAAAGATAATGCTAATTCGTCATTTGTCTATCTTACATCTGTATCAAAATTAATTAATAATTTCTTGGATACAACTGCATATTGTGCTGGAGAATATGCTTATCAGATTAAAGCGGTATCAATTTGTAATGACACTCGATTTGATTCATGGAGCGATACTACTATGACTATTACAACAAGTGATTTAGATCAGCAGTTTGTTGATATTACTCGTACAACGGTTGTTA
This sequence comes from Bacteroidota bacterium, assembly GCA_046303115.1. Classification (GTDB taxonomy): domain Bacteria; phylum Bacteroidota; class Bacteroidia; order AKYH767-A; family OLB10; genus CAINEC01. Next base: position 11,473 of record JBKCGZ010000008.1, read on the forward strand.
ATGATAGTTATACGCTTACGGAATGGACTCCGCCATCTTATCGTTCGGATTTAATTACTAGTTATAATATTTACAGATCCGTTGACCAGTTGAATTATAATTTAGTTGCAACATTACCATCACAAGCATTATCCTACGATGACAATAATGTTAATGTAGATGCGCAAAATTATTATTACAAAGTGGAAGTTGTAAATACTTGTAACATGGCAACTATGCAAGGGCGCATAGGATCTTCTATATTACTTGATGTTTACGAAAGCGAAATTTCTAATATCCTTAAATGGACAAAGTACACCGATTGGGATTCAGGTGTAGAAAAATATGTAATTGAGAAATTAAATAATAATGGGGACTGGGAACAAATAAAAGTTGTTACAGGCATTATTACTGAATGGGAAGAGGAGTAGTCCCCTTATCTTTTGCTTTTCTAATAGCTACATTTAATTCGTATCCTATCAGCATCACAAGTGAATTGATGTAAAGCCAAATCAATATAATGATTAAGGTTCCGATTGAACCATACACCTTATTGTATCTCCCAAAGTTGGTAACAAAATAATTAAATCCCAACGAGGTTGCAATCAATAGGAAGGTTGCTAGTGAAGACCCTGCAGTCACAAACTTCATTTTTTCTCTTTTTGATGGACCGAAAAAATAAAGAATTGAAATAGCTGTAAAACACAATGTCACCAATATGACCCACTTTCCAACTTGAAGTAATAAGAGATGGAAAATATTTTCTAATAATAACTCCTTGCTTGTAATATAGTAGTAAATCAATTCGCTGATAATAATTAGAAGGATTGCAACGATAACTAATGTCGCAAGCAATAAAGTTATTCCAATAGATAAAAAACGTTGCTTCCATACAGGTCGATTATCTTTACCATGGTAGCTTCTATTAAACCATCGCATTAGTGCCATGATGCCATCAGTTGATACAAATAGTGCGAAGAAGAAACCAAAAGAAAGTAAACCACTGTGCTGATGTCTTACAATATCTTCGATTGTATTATAAGCGGCTTCATAGGTATTTCCAGGTAATAAAGTACTTATTAGTGAAAGTAATTTATCCTGAAAGTTATCAATCGGTATATATGGGATAAGGGTAAATAAAAAAATCACCGAAGGGAATAGCGCCAACAAAAAACTAAAGGCTAGTGATCTTGCTCTGGTTTGTAATTCCCCTTCTTTAATTCGTTGAATAAAGAAAGTTGCAACAGAATAAAAAGGAATTCCTTCGAACCCAGGTAGCTTTAACCTTTTTAAAAAGCTAATTAAAAGCTGCGCAGGCAATGAATTCAAAAGTTTATTCTTAAGTTTTTTTAGCATTAGGTAATTTTTAAACTTAAGTCCAAACTCTTAACTGAATGTGTTAATGCACCCATTGAAATAAAGTCTATTCCTTTAATTGCGTAGTTCATTAAATTCTCTTTTGTAATTCCTCCTGACACTTCAATTTCACATCTTGAATTAATTAGTGCAATAGCTTCTTTTATTAAATCGGGTTTAAAATTGTCAAGCATGATTCTGTTGGGAATCCCAGTAGAAAGTGCCTCTTCAATTTCACTTAAACTTCTTGTTTCAATTTCTATTGGAATAGATAAATTATTTTCCTCAACAAATTGTTTTGCTTTTACCAATGCATTCTTAATTCCTCCGGCACTATCTACATGATTATCTTTAATAAGGATCATATCATATAAACCAAATCGATGATTCGCACCACCACCAATTCGTACTGCCCATTTCTCTATATGTCGGTTGAGAGGTGTTGTTTTGCGAGTATCTAAGATTTTAATTTCATAAGGACTAAGTACACTTGCAAGTTCATTCGTTACCGTAGCAATGCCACTCATACGTTGCATGCAATTCAAAACAAGTCGTTCTGAAATCAATATACTTTGAATTTTACCTTCTACTATAAAAGCGATGTCTCCAATTTTTATTTTATCACCATCATGAAGGTGCTGGTGAAATACCAATGTGTTATCTACTTCTTGGAAAATCTGTTTAGCTAGTTCGATGCCCGCTAAAACGCCATTTTCTTTAACAAGGAGCTTCGCTTTTCCTTGCTGATCTTTGTTGATAGTTGAAAGCGTAGTAAAATCTCCTTGACCGATATCTTCTTGTAAAGACTGCTGAATAAAATTGGTGATGTCCATCTGAAGGAATTAAAGTACAAAGTAAATAAAAAAGGTTGCTATTTAAGCAACCTTCCTGTATTATTCCTTCATAAAGCGAAGTTCTTGTATGTTTACGCTTCCGCCGGCAACTTTAAAGTAATAGTAAACTCTGTAATTACCACTTGATGTGGTTAGATTTCCTATCGCGTATTTGGCCCCATCTTTAGATTCTCCTCGATGAATGATTGAAAATGATCTTGGTGTGTTTTTGTTGAAAAAGTCTTTTAGAATCTGCTCAGCTTGTGCTTTGCTGTATACATCTTCTTGTCCTATTAATGTTAAATCTACTGAGTTTGAGAAATATCTTGAAACTGATCTGGCATCTCCAGACCTGATTGCATTTGCTATGTCTTCATAAGGGTCAACGATTGAAGGTGCCGAAAAGAGCGAAAGTGGGGCAAATATTAAAATGAAAATCAAATTTTTCATAACTATGTTTTATTTTCCGCTTCCAAATATCAAGCCATTAGGAATTTAATTCCGACTTCTTAAAGCACATACAATAATAAGTGCATTTTTTGTATTTTTCAAAACTGAAAGCGGGATGTTTTCAACAAGAATTTATGAAGGTTAAGTTGATCTCAATACACAAAACGAATGCTGCCTGGATACAAAGTGGACTGACAGAATATAGTAAGCGATTATTGAATTATATCCCTTTTGAGCACATTGAGTTAGAGGTGAATTTACAGAAGCTAAAGACCAAAGAGGCCATGTTGGCGGAAGAGTATAAAAAGGTGAATCAAGTATTAAAGAAATCAGATTATATTGTTTTATTGGATGAATGTGGGAAGGAATTTAGTTCGTTGAAGTTTTCCGAATGGATGAATAAAAAGTTTGTTTCGGTAAATAGCGATCTGGTTTTTATTGTTGGAGGCGCTTTCGGATTCCATCCCGAATTAAAAGAAAGGGCAAGCGAGTCAATATCTCTTTCGAAAATGACCTTCACCCATCAAATGGCGAGATTGTTTTTTACAGAGCAGTTATATCGGGCAATGACAATTTTGAAAAATGAGCCATATCACCATCAATAAGTCTATTTGAACTTTAAAAGTCGTTGATAGGCTTGATAGTACTTTTCAATTCCTGATGTAAGTGAAAATTCTTTCTGCCCAATGGAGCGCAGTCGAGATTTCTCATTGGCATCATTTAAAGAGTTAATCAGGAATTCGATGGCATCGTTGTATTCTGCCGTATCAAAATTTTTGCATATAAAGCCTGATTTATTATCTTCCATAATTTTGCTCGTGTCACCAATACCATCATTGCATACAGCTGGGATTCCCATGCAAAGCAACTCTGCTTTTTTTGTTGGTGAACTGGCTATTTTTGAAAAGCTGGGCATGATGAAATAAATGGTCACATCGCTTATGCTTAGAAGCGGAGGTAGTTCTGTTCGATTCGCTGATTGGAAAACTAAATCTGATAATTTGATGTCTTTTGAAAGGGCGAGGTTTTGAATTAAATTTGGTTTTTCATGTGTAATAAATAAAAACTTTGCATTTGCTTTTTTTGATTTTAATATTTTGAAAAAATCGAGCATTTTATCTGGCATATACCATGTTGAAATACTTCCTAAATAACAGAGAATAAAATCATCATTTAAAAATCCTAATGATGTTTTAAGTTGTATGGTTTTATCTTGAGGAATAGTATTATAATCAAAGTGATTATCATCAACACAACACGGGATTACGCATATATTTTCCTTATTCTCGCCTCTGATTTTATTTATCTGAGGTATAGCAGCATTGGTAAGTGAAATGATGTAATCTGCCGAGGTGAATAATTTAATTTCTATTTTTTTAAAATACTTATAAATAAAATTGAAGATTGGATTTTTCAAATTCCAAATTTTTCCTTCGACACGCTCATCTACCCAAAATCCACGCATATCGAAAATAAAATAAATTTGGTGTTTTAATTTTAATGCTCTGCCAACGATCGCCGGAATATAGCTTCTGCAATGCACTACATCAAACTTTTTTTGATGATGTAGATTATTTGCTAATTTTTTCATTTTAAGCAAGTCGTATATGGTGCTTAAAACAGGAGGATTCTTTGTATACTTTTGAGGGTGCCAGTTAATTTTATTATCTTTACAAATACTCTCAATTAATGCTTTATGTAAAGAGTATTTATCTGGCTTTTCAAAACTGATTAAGTCGAATTCAAACCCTTTTTTACTCAAACCACACAGGTACGGTAATACCTGCGACTGACCGAGCGGGTCTGTCATACCATCATAGGAGATATAGAGAACTTTGACTTTCAATTTTTATTTGCTAAAATACTTAAAAACAAACAATTTTAGTTTGTTATACTTGTCTAAGAAATTTTATCTTTGAAAACGATTAAATCAACCGGGAATTCATGAACGTTTATTCATTACTTGATATTTTATTTGTTCCGGTGTACCTATTTATTATTCTTTTTGCGGCAAGGATCTATCAGGCAAAGAAAATCATTGAGCATCCTGAATACAGGTATTTATTTCCAGGCTTGATAGCAAAAATAATAGGTGGTGTAGGACTTGCATTGGTGTACACTATTTATTATCCTGGAGGGGATACGTTACAGTATTATTGGGACAGTCTAGCATTTCAAAAATTGATATTTGTTGACTTCAAATCTTTTTGGCATGTATTGACTAGTAAGGCTGATATAAGTAACTACTATTATTTTAATGACGAAACAGGATTCCCTGCTTATTGTAGAGATCCCAAAGCTTGGTTTGTTGTTAAAATCTCCTTGTTTATTGTTGGATTAAGTATGCAGAGTTATTTGATTACAACAATTTTATGTTCTGCATTTTCATTTATTGGTATATGGAAATTATTCAGGGTATTTGCGCAGGAGTTCCCTGAAATTCAAAAGCAAATGGCAATTTCTTTTTTATTTATTCCATCTGTTTTTTTCTGGGGCTCAGGATTGCTTAAAGACACCTTTACACTAGCTGCATTGGGTTTTTTTGTTAGTGGTACATACAATACATTTATTTCAAATAAGTCTGTCATTAGAGGGGCCTTCACAATGCTGTTTGCGGGATTTGTTATAATATCTATCAAGCCATACATTCTTGTTGGATTAGTGCCATCACTTATTTTATGGATGATCTTCAAGTTTATTAAAAAAATTGAAATAGCCACATTAAGATCCATTTCATTCCCATTAATGTTAATAGCTGGAATTATTTTTGGTTATGCTTTTTTGCAAATTATGGGCGACTCATTACAAGAGTATAAACTTGATTCTTTTCTAGATAAGGCTGCGGTAAATCAAAAAGATTTAAAAAGTGATTATCATAGAGGAAATTCATTTGATATTGGTGAGTTTGATCCCTCTATTCAAGGGATATCAAGTAAGTTTTTTATTGCTACATTTTCGGCTATTTATCGCCCGATGATTTTTGAAGTAAATAATACCGTAATGTTTCTTGCATCTATTGAAAACTTACTCATTTTATTTCTGACTTTTCGAGTTTTATGGCACATCCGGTTTTTTAGATTTTTTAGGTATATTAAATCACATCACTTATTGGTTTTTTCATTTTCTTTCGCCATTTTATTTGCTTTTTTCATCGGACTTTCAACAAGTAATTTTGGAGCATTAGTTCGATATAAAATACCGTGTATCCCTTTTTACATTGCATCGCTTTATATTATCAGACATTTACATGCGAAATATCTTGACGAGCAAAACGCGATGAAGGTTCAATTATATGAAGGAGGAGTTTAGGATAAATAAATACGATTATCCTTAAACCATTTATGCAAAACAACTAATAGCCAAATTCTTGAGTATAGATAATCCTTCCCCTCATAAAACTGCTTAATTAGTTTTTTTACTTCTTCGAAATTAATAATGCCTACTTCTTCTATGGTTTTTTGATCTAAATAATCTTGAAGCAGATAATTTAACTCTCCTTTAAGCCAATTATTTAAAGGTATAGCAAAGCCCTGTTTCGGCCTATCGAATAATTTTTCTGGAACGTATTTAAATAAAATATTCTTCAGTATATATTTTGAAATGCCATTTTGATATTTTAATTCAGGAGAAAGATTAATTGCAAATTCAACAACACGATGATCTAAATAAGGCACTCTCGTTTCTAGGGAATATTGCATGCTTGATCCGTCAACTTTTGCTAAAAGATCATATGGTAAGTAATATTGAATATCAAACAATGCCTGTTGTTCCATGCTTGTCAATTTTCGTTCTTTTACTGATGGCATTCCTTTGCCTTGTTGCTCAGTTAATATCCAGTCAGCATCTTGATTTTCAAATTCGGATAGAAACCCCATCTTAGTAAATGGTTGTTTTGCCAACCTTTTAATTTCTCTATTTGTAAAGAAATATTGTTCTTGTGAAAAAATATGGCTTCTTAAGTTTTCAGAAGATTCTATATCTAGAAGTTTTCCAATTCGCTGATATCTCGAACTCATTTTATCAAATGAATATTTCAACGGTTTTCTTAATAAATTAAATATTGGGTTGTTTAATCTTCTAGCCCATTGATAAGATCCATAACCAAAAAATAGTTCATCCCCACCTTCGCCTGATAATGTTACGGTAACATATTGTTTAGCTAATTTAGAAACCAGCATAGTAGGTATGAATGATGAATCTGCATTTGGCTCATCATAGGTTTCAAAGATATTATCAAAAAGATTTATAGCATCTTTATAGGAAACAATAAATTCATGATGGTTAGTACCTAAATAATTTGCTACTGCTTTCGCGTATTCTGACTCATTATGACTATTTTCTTCAAATCCAATGGAAAATGTATTTACCTTAACTCCTGATAACTGAACTGCCTGCGCTGATACTAAACTCGAATCAATCCCACCGCTTAGGAAAACACCAAAAGGTACATCACTTTTTAATTGGTATTGGACTGAACTCATTAATAAATCGCTCAACTTAACTAAAGCTTCTTCTTTATCAGTGATTATATCGTTAGTTAATTTTTGTTTAACATTCCAATATTTTGTAATAGCAATACCTTCACTATTTATTTTTAAATATGATCCAGGCACTAGCTTTTTGATATTTTTAAAAATACTATTCGGAGCAGGAATAAATCCAAGGTGTAGAAAATCAGCAATTGAATTATAATTAATCTCTTTATTGATTCCATCTAATTGTAAAATTGATTTCATCTCCGAAGCGAAGGCAAGGTTTTTTCCATCCCAATAATATAGCAATGGTTTTATTCCTAATCTGTCACGTATTAAATAAAGTTCTTTTTTGAGTTTATCATAAATAGCAATAGCAAACATTCCGTTTAATTGCTGAATACAATCAATTCCAAAAGTGGAAAATGCTTCTAAAATCACCTCCGTATCACTCGAGGTTTTGAACATGATTTTATTCTCGTCATTATTTTCTTTTAGTGAAGCACCAATCTCTCGGTAGTTATAAACTTCGCCATTATAGGCAATCACAAAACGATCATTAGCGGAGTGCATTGGCTGGTTAGATCTTTCCTGCAAATCAATAATCGAAAGACGTCTATGACCTAGTCCGCAAATTCCATCATTAAAAAAACCTTCTGCATCAGGACCTCTATGCGCTATGCGATTAGTCATTTTAACCAAGTCATCCTGGTTAAAACGATATTCAAATGAAAAGAATCCTGCTATGCCACACATGCTTTTTAGTTTTTAAAATTTATTTTCAATCTCATTTTTTCCAATAAAAAAACAATTGAAATGCTCGCAGGTATTAATAGTAAAACATCATTCATTAGAAAATATCTGATTTCCATATTTCGATAGCCAAAGCAAATTACTAAATACCATAAAGTGAAATAAATCAAAATCATCATTAAAAAATCTTGATTTATTAGTTTCATTTTTCTGTTTAACCATATTCCAATCAGACCTAAAAAAATAAATAATGTTCGGTAGGTGAACAGGACTGTTGAGACTAATTTTACTAAAAAGCTTTTCTCTCCATAAAGGCTAAATTTAAATAGCGCCTTTTTTAAATTAGATAGTGGAACAGTAATGTAAAAATGAAATTTATTTTCTTTTATTTGTTCTTGTCGTAAACGATTAAAAGTTGCAGCTATTTCTTTTGTACAATCGTTATCTTCTAAAATAGGCTTGTCGATTTTGCCTGCTGAAGCTTTGAAATGACTAAATCCTCTTCCACAAGTGTTACATAGAACAGCCATGCGAGCTAATGTTGCAGAGTCTTCAGGATGTAAGTAAGAAGCTTTTGGCCATTCTACCTTTTGACCATTAATGATTTGTTCGAATTGAGGATTGTGATCCGTTTTAACTGACCATATGTAAAACATGTAAGCGATAAAATCAGCAGAGAAATGTTTGTCGTTTTGTAACTCTTCGGCAGGAATAAACTTTCCATAGCATAAGTTTCTTATTGGCCATGATCCGTATGTAAGTCCGAAGGCAATAAAGAAAAACAAGGCTGGCGTTACGAAAAGTTTTATAAAAGATTTATTCTTGATTATAAGATAAATTGCAATTCCTGGTGCTGCAAATATTATTTGAACTCGTAATAAAACAGCAAAGCCTAAAGCAATACCACTAAAAAGATAATCTCTTTTTTGAGGTTCTTTGGTAATAAAGTAAACAGATAAAAGCAGAAAAAATACGCTCGGTGATTCAGCATATAAATAAGGTGACCATACTATTGAAAAGGGATATATGCAATATAGTAGTGATCCTAATAAAGCAATTTTATCATTTCCATTGGCATTCTTTATTATTCCGTAGATTAATAAAATAGAAATAGTGTCTAATAGCACTTGAAAGATCTGTGCTAATAAATACATCAATTTTAAATTGAATCCGCTTAAGAAATAAAATGGAAGAAGGAAAAATGAATATCCTGGTGGTCGGAAGAATTTGCCATCATCATAATTCGTGTCCGCAGTATATGTTCCCGTATGAACAAGATTTTGCATTGATAAAACCCATGCATGTGTGTCGCCACCCTTAGCAGCATATTCTGGTGTTCCATAATAAATTGGAGCACCCCAAATCATAAATGCTAATCGAAGTATTAGTCCTAATATGATAATATTTCGAATGCTAATTAATTTTTCAAATCTGTTCATTACGTATAGGGTACAACGTTATACACTTTCACTAATTTCTTTATTCTCGATTTTTTCTTTTACAATGAATAGTGGTCTGTTTTTTACCTGGAAGAAAATTCGAAGTACATATTCGCCAATGATGCCGATAGAAATTAATTGAACACCGCTAAATAAAATGATTGCCATTAATATTGCAGTGAAACCTACAGGCACAACTTGATCAGTAAATAGTTTTTTGTATAGGACGTCTCCTAAATAAATCAAGGAAACGATGATTGTAAACAAACCTAGTTTTGTAATTAAACGAATTGGGAATTCGGAGAAATTGAAAATGCCATTGAAGGCTAAACCCATTAATTGTTTCCAGCCATAATTCGATTGACCTTCTTTCCTTTCGTCTCTTGAATATTCGAATCCGATTTGTTTGAAGCCAACCCATGAACGCATGCCTCTTAAATAACGACTTTGTTCAGGCATCGAGTTTAATTTATCAACTACTCTTCTGCTCATTAATCCAAAGTCCCCACTGTCGATAGGTATATTGAAATTACTAACTGATTTTTGAAGACGATAATAAGCCCAGTAAGCTAGTTTCTTTAACGGACCTTCTTTTCTGTTTTTACGAATGGCATAAACTACATCATTACCATTTTTATACAGATTAAAAAACTCGTTGATTAATTCTGGTGGATCTTGTAAGTCGCCATCTAACACCATAATTGCTTCAGTCCCTTTTGCATGTGCCAACCCTGCTGATAATGCTAGTTGATGTCCGTGATTTCTCGAAAGAAATAGTCCAGTGTAACGCGCATCCGCCAAGCATTTGACTTTCATTAATTCAGCAGTATTATCGCGACTTCCATCATCAATTAAAACTACTTCTGTAGGATATTGAAAGCTATTTAATACTGCATCTAAACGATTAATAAGGCGGTCAAATACCTGCTCTTCGTTGTAAAGAGGTATTACTATAGAAACAAGCGGATTTTGTGAATTTGTCATTCTTGAAATGTCATTTCAAACATACAAAATTATTTAATTACTTAATTTGCCTCAGGATTTCATTATTTTGATAAAAAGAATCATCTTTGGGACTGGCTGAGTATGCAATCTAAAAAGGATAAAATCGAATCAATCTATCGTTTTTGTAAAGCAAATTGTTCTGAATTAGAACGATGGCCATCCTATTTCCATAGACGAGCATTAGAAATGCTGAGTTATGTAGAATTGATGCCTGAAACCAAAGACCTGCGCATTCTTGAGTTAGGATGCGGTATTGGTTATCAGAGTGCTATGCTCGCAAAAATCAGTAAGTCGGTGGTGGCTACTGATTTGCCAAATGAGAGTGTAGTTGATCATGCCCCTGGAATGGCTGTAGCTGCTGAACTCCTCAAACATCTTGAAATCGATAATGTAAAGTTGGTGCCATGCTCTGCTGAAGAATTACCATTTGAGGATTCATCAATGGAGATGGTGTTTTCTAGTCATGTTTTAGAGCACATTCCAAATCAGCAAAAAGCACTTGAGGAAATTTATAGAGTACTTAAACCTGGGGGATATCATGTTTGCATTGTGCCTGTACGCTTTGAAAAACTATATGCGTTTATTTCATTTTATTCTTACTTGTTTAAAGCGTCTTTGAATCGTATTACTAAATTATTCGCAAAGAATCCTGTTGTACTCAATAATGATGCAACAATTTCTATTAATAAAGAAAGTTCTCCTTCAATTTTAAGGTCTTTCCCATTTCCACCGCCTCACGGATATTCGAATCATTTTTTAAATGAATGGAAAGAGTGGGGGTGTACACGATGGAGAAATAAGGTTTTAATGCGAGGTAAGTTTAATGTTATTCATCAATCGACAACGCAGTTAAATCCGTTGTTGCCATTAGTCGGACCTGTATTCCCAATTTTATCAGCTAAAATTCATCAGTCATCTCGAAAGTTAGAACTTCAGATGGGTAAGTTGCCATTTATTCGAACTTTAGGAATCAATACTGTAATCATCGCTACTTCCAATAAGCCAACTACAAATGCAAAGTAATCGATCGTTTAAAGTGATTGTTGTTGCCATTGGTAATGGAATTAATATTCTAATCAATTTCTTGACACTGCCATACCTTGTTCGTTCATTATCCTTTGATGATTATGGAACCTATGGTCAGGTATTGATGATTGTAACTATCCTACAAGGATTTTTTACTTTCAATTTAAATCAAATTGCTAATATTTATTTTGCTAACGACGAGCATAATCCTAAAGTGGTGTTTTCTACCATCGCGAAATTTTCACTAGGAATGTCGTTAGTAAGTTGCATTGTTATGTTTGCAAGTATTCCTGTTGTGGGTTCTGCATTCGATAATGACTTGCTCTTTAAGTTACTCTCTTTTTCTGTTTTGAATTTATTTGCGCAAGTGATTGCTCCAATCTTAATTTCTGTATTGATATTTTTCAATCGCGTGCAAAATACAGTAGCTATTTTAGTATCAACAAATATTCTAAAGGTAGCATCGATGTTTTATTCGATTCACTTTATGCATTCATTGGAAGCATTGATGATAGGATTAAGCATTGTAAGTCTAATACAGTTAATTGCCTTTTTAACGCAAGTACCAAAAGAGGTTTTAAGTTTTAGTTATTTCGACAAGAGTTTAGCAAAGAATATGTTCGTTATGGCTTCGCCGTTAGCCATTTCTTCCCTCATTGAAAAATCCCTTATTTACTTAGATGGTGTGATGGTTTCGGCTATGCTTACTACTACTGCTTATGCATTCTATCGGGCAGGAGCTGTGGAAGTGCCGTTTGTTGCAGGTCTTTATGGTTCTGTTACGGCTATTGTGATGCCTGAAATTGCCAAATTGTTTAGCGATAATAATCTAAAAGAAATTATACGGTTAAAACGAATTGCTATCTCAGGAACCATATTTTTTGTTTACCCTGTTCTGATATTTTTATTCTTTTTTGCAGAGCCATTAGTGTCTGCCTATTTGTCTAAAAGTTACTCTGCAAGTATTGTGATCTTTATGATATTTAATTTATCGTTGTTGATTCGAGTAAATGATTATCAAGATATCATCATTATTAGTAAAAACAGTAAGTTTATTTTTAGATCTGTATTGTTTGTCTCGGTCTTGAACCTTATTTTAAATTACGCGCTGATAACCTATTTTGGAATCAATGGAGCTGCATCTGCCTTTATCATTAGTTTAAGTTCATTTGCATTGCTTCTACTTTGGAAATCAATAAAAATTCTGGATTGTAGTTTTTATGATTTGTTTGATGTTTTATTGATTGGAAAGGTTGTAGGACTAGCAGCATTTTTAGCGACAATTATTTATTCGGTTAACCTGCTATACTTTAATTCTGTTTGGTTTATCATTTTTTCAGCGCCGATTTATTTTCTTTTTATACTTTTAGGTGGTTTTAAATTCAATTTAATTCCTGATTCATTGGCTAATTTCTTAAAGAATAAATTTAAAGTGTTAAATAGAATTTGATATGGGTATTATGCGCCGTTTATATCGTTTATTTGGTAAGTCCTATTACACTACTTTTAGTTTAGGTTATTTACTTCTTTGTTGGATAATCCAACGCGTATTTCGTGTGAATGCAGATATCCCTTTTTTAGTTAATTACACAAACAAAATTTCTGGATGGAAAAATATTCGGTTCGAAGATGATTCAGTTGCTATGAACCTTTTGGCAAGTGGTGGTGCTTATATAGCAGCTTTTGAGAATACTACTATCGCAGTTGGTAGTGGGACTATATGGGCCTATAATATTTGTCTTCAAACCGCTAATCATGTTCCTGGAAATTTAAAGGAATATACTACGGGTTCTATTAAAATAGGGAAGAATTGTTGGTTAGGTAATGGTGTGATAATAACGGCTGGTGTTGAATTAGGTGATAATGTGGTAGTAGGTGCTAATGCAGTTGTTACTAAATCGTTCCCCTCTAATGTTATTATTGCTGGAGTGCCAGCGCAAGTGATTAAGCAAATCGAAAAAGCTGATTGATTTATTATGTGCGGAATAGCAGGGGTATTTCAGTTTAATGACCAAAAAGTTGATGCAACAAAAGCTCAATTAATGTGTGACGTAATGGCGCATAGAGGGCCTGATGGGGAAGGTGCTTGGTATAATTCAAATGCTTCTGTTGCCCTTTTGCACCGCCGACTTTCCATTATTGATTTATCAGGTGCAGCAGCACAACCTATGATAAGTGACGATCATAATGTTGTCATTGCATTTAATGGTGAAATTTATAATTACATCGAAATAAGAAATGAACTCATAGCCCACGACGTTAGTTTTAAAACGAATTCTGATACCGAAGTGCTTTTGCAATCGTATATGCATTGGGGAGTTAAATGTTTGAATCATTTCAATGGAATGTTTGCATTTGCCATTTGGGATAATCAAAAGCAGGAGTTGTTTTGTGCGCGTGATCGATTTGGAGAAAAACCATTTCACTATTTTAAATCGAATGATGTTTTTGCTTTTGCTTCTGAGATAAAATCGATTAAAGCATATCTTTCAGATATAACAATAGACCAACAGGTATTACAAAATTATCTCGACGAAAAATTGGTAATTGATAATTCAATTACTTTTTTTAAATATGTTTATGCATTAGAGCCAGCTACCTATTTAATTGTTTCAAAAAATAAATTTGAAAAGAAAAAATATTGGAATATTGAATTGAAAGAGGATAATATTTCATTCACGGAAAGTAAGACAAAGTTTCAAACGCTATTTAACAAGTCTATTCAATTGCGACTGCGCAGTGATGTTCCGGTAGGTAGTAGTTTGTCTGGCGGATTAGATTCTTCTTCTATTGTTTGTAGTTTGAAAGAATTGAGTGTTGAGAATATGCAAACCTTTTCAGCGCGTTTTAAAAGTGATTTAGATGAAGGAAAATGGATTGCTGATGTGTCGAGTAAAACAAATTACACCAATAACGAGGTATGGCCTGATTCATCAACATTTATGAAGGAGTTAGAGAAAATGATATGGCATCATGAATATCCTCCAGGATCAGCATCTGTTTTTGCGCAATGGTGTGTAATGAAGTTGCCTCGCACAAAAGGTGTGAAGGTGTTATTAGACGGTCAGGGTGCAGATGAATATCTTGCCGGATATGATGAACTAAAATATTATGCATTGTGGGAGCATTATCATAAAGGCAACTTAAAAAAATTCTTCGAAGAGCGTAATCACTTTAAAAAACATTATGGAAAGGATAAGTCAATCGGGTATGCATTTTTAATTGATCCATTGCTAAAATTATTTGGTAAAAAAAGAGATGTGTTCAAATACGGACATTCGTTAAAGCAGATTTTAAAATATTATACCGAAAATAAATTAAACGAGTTGCTTCGCTATGCCGATAGAAACTCAATGGCAAACTCTATTGAGGTGCGATTGCCTTTTCTTGATCATCACTTAGTGGAGTATGTTTTTTCTTTACCGATGACGCATGTTTATAGTCAGGGTAAAACAAAATTTATTTTGAGAGAGAGCATGAAAAATGTATTGCCTGAATCAGTTTACAACCGAACTGATAAAATTGGATTTGCACCACCCCAAAATTCATGGATGGAAACAGATTTAGTACGAAGCGAGGTTCGCAATTCGATTAATAATTTATTGAATAATGGTTATCGTGCTAGTAAAAATGATTATCGAAATTTAGTCGCTTACTATTTTATAAAATCATTCGCTGAATGAAAAATGTTCTTGTAATTTCCTATTATTTTCCACCTAATACAGGAGCACCTGCATGGCGACCATTTAGTTGGGCTACCAATTTTAATAAGAAGGGAATTAAGACAACAATTATAACTCGTCACTGGACCGGCAATGAAAATACCTGGGATGAATTTCTTCGTCCTAATACATCACCTTTAAAAGAAAGTCAGTTTGATCATTACCGTGTTTTTTATTTGCCATCGCGAAGAAATAAACTAAGTGCATTTTTTTCAAAGAAAAATAGTTTTGTCAGGTTGTTTGGCAAGATTTATTTTTTTCTAATGGCTTTATTAGGAAAGTTAAATACTGAGATTGATGGTACGTTAACTTTTAAAGATTTTATCGTGGATCATCTTAAGGAAAATAAATATGATGTGGTAATTATAACAGTTCCTCCATTTAATATGCTGCAGATGGTCGACTTGTTTCACGAGCAAAATATTAAGGTGATTGTTGATATAAGAGATCTTTGGAACAATATGATGTTGACGAATGATTATCGTCCTGGATTGCAACAAAAATTTTGGGATAATTTATATTCTTTTCATTTTAAACGTTGGATGAAAAATGCAGCACGTGTTTCTGTAATTACTCCCTCATTTTGTGATGTTATTGTAAAAAGTTATAATGGGCCGATAGATGTAGTCTATAATGGATACGAAGAATATTTATTTGATCAGATCAATATAGAAAAATCCGAGAAGTTTATTTTTTCGGTTATAGGTAGTATTTATCCTGAGCAGAATATTAATGTAATGGTTGAAGGCTTAAAGTTATTTTTGGCAGATAAAACATCCGATAAAGTTGAATTACGTTTTATTGGATTAAATGTAATTCCATCGATTAGTCAATTTGTGAAAGACAGTTTACCTGCCCAATTTTTAACCATTACCGATAGGGTATCAAAGGAAGACGCTATTCGGGAAACCAAAAAAACAACGGTGTTGTCGTATCCAGGTTGGTTAGGTACTAAAGGGATTATTTCGACTAAAATTTTCGATTACATTGCAAGTGGGAACCCTATTCTCATTGCTCCTGGTGATTGTGATATCATTGATAGTTTATTAGCAAAGACTAATTCAGGAGTGTCCGTTTTTTCACCCGAGGAATTCGCAAATCAATTAAACAATTGGTATTCATCTTGGGAAAGTCAAAAGGTCTTGCTAGAAACCAGAAATGAATCAGCTATCAAATTCTATTCGAGGGAAAATCAGGCAATGTTGTTGGCTGAAATCATTTCTAAACTTTAACATTGCTTTTATTTCTCTATTTTTGAATTAATAATTATGAATGATTTAGTTTCTGTTATTATTCCAACTTATAACGCTGCAGGTTTTATTCTTGAAACGGTGAACTCTGTTTTTAAACAATCATATTCAAATTTTGAAATATTGATTGTAAATGATGGGTCTACTGATAATACGATTTCAGTTGTAGAGTCGATTAATGATTCACGAGTTAAGCTTTTCAATCGAGTCAATCAGGGGGTTAGTGCTGCACGAAATTTCGGACTTGAAAATGCGGGTGGCGACTATGTGATTTTTTTTGATTCGGATGATTTGATGCCTGTTGACTTTATTCAGGATCGTATTACATTTCTTAAGGAATATCCGTTTTTTAGTTTTGTAACTGGATGGGTGCAGAAAATAAATGAACGCGGGGAATTTGTCGGCACAAAGATGAAATCAGCATGCAATGATTTGCAAAATGAAATCTTGCTTTATCATTCTGATATCATTACTTGTCCTAGTGGTTATATGTTTAAGAAGCATGATCTTATCAGTAATAATCTTGAGTTTGATATTACTTTGTCAAGTGCAGCTGACAGGTATTTTCTTTTGCAAATTGATAAGCATCTTAAAGGACATTTTCTGCGAAACGAAAGTTGTTGCTTGTATTATCGAATTCGCAATGAAAGTATGTCTAATAAATTAAATGAGTCATTAATTAAGGACAATGAATTATTTTACAAATATGTTTTTCAGGACATAAAACCACGACACCGAATTAGAAAGTTGTTTTTATCGAAATCAAATTATATTTTATTTGGAGCCTATTTTAAGACCGGGCGCTATTTATTGGCGATTAAGTTTGCTTTAATTTCATTTTTAATCGACCCTTTAAATTTTATTCAGACAATGGTTAAAAAGAATCATGATACCTATTACTTTCAGTAGAATAATATGGAAAGAGTTAAGGTAGTTTATGTAATATCAAGAATAGATTATGCACTAGGATTTGACTGGGTAGATAAGTATTTGAATAAAAATAAATTTGATTTGCAATTCATCTTTATTAATCCAACGGTTCCAAGAATGCACAATGATTTATTGAATCGAGGAACAAATTCATATTATATTCCATTTAATTCTAAGCGAGATTATATTAAAGTAGCTTACAATCTTTTTAAACTGTTTTTAAAAATTAAACCAGATGTCTTGCATGTGCATTTGATCGATGCTTGTTTAACTACAATGCCGGTCGCATATTTAATGCGTATTAAAAAAAGAATTTATACACGACATCATTCAACTTATCACTTTGATTATTTTCCGCATGCTGTTAAATACGATAAACTAATTAATTTTCTTGCAACTAATATCATTGCTATATCAAAGAACGTAGAGAATGTTTTAATTAATAAAGAGCATGTGGATGCATCGAAAGTGGTGATTGTTCATCACGGATTTGAATTAGGCAATTTTCTGAATGTAAGTCAGGATAGTATTTTAGCATTAAAGTCAAAGTATAATCCTAAAGACAAATCACCTGTTATCGGAGTTATTTCTCGTTTTACAGAATGGAAAGGAGTTCAGTATATTATTAAAGCATTTAAGAAAATTTTAAGTGATTATCCTAATGCGTATATGATATTAGCTAATGCACAGGGAGATATGCAGGAGGAATTATATAAACAGCTTTCCGAATTCCATAGTGAGCAATATTGTGCAATAAAATTCGAAAAGGATTTGTATTCTTTATACCAATTGTTTAATGTATTTGTGCATGTTCCTATTGATGAACAATCCGAGGCATTCGGACAAACGTATGTTGAAGCTCTCGCTGCTGGCGTTCCTTGTGTATTTACGCTTTCCGGTATTGCTTCTGAATTTGTGAAAGATCGTGAAAATGCAATTGTTGTTGATTATAAAAACAGCGATGAAATTTATAATGGAATTCGATTAATTTTGGAGGATACTGAATTAAAGAACAAGTTGATTGCAAATGGTCGTAATGATGTTATGAAACAATTCGATGTAATTAAAATGATTAATTCGCTGGAGGCATTGTATGCATCGTGATATTAAATTTTCTGTAATCATTCCTACCTACAATCGTGTAGAATTTATTCTATTAGCGATTCGCTCCGTATTGCTTCAGACCTACAAGAATTTCGAACTGATTGTTGTAAATGATGGAAGTACAGATGAAACAGAAAGTGTTGTTGCAACAATTAAAGATGATCGGTTGAAATACATTAGAATCGATAATGGGGAACGTGGAAAAGCACGTAATACGGGTGTTGCGATGGCAACTGGCGACTACGTCACCTTTTTAGATTCAGATGATCAACTATATGATGATTATTTAGATGAGGCGTTTAATGGCTTACAAAAACATAACTACATACCTTTTTATCATCAAGCCTATGAAATTAGAAGTTATGTAAAGTTTAGCGATAGGTTGGTGCATAATTATCATAATCGCGATGTCCGTTTTTTAGTAAAAGGTAATCCATTAAGTTGCTTGGGTATTTTTATAAGAAGAGCAGAGGCCTTACAGTTCCCATTTAATGAAGATCGTGCACTATCGGGTTCAGAAGATTGGGAGTTATGGTTACGATTGAGTGCTAATTTCGGATTGCGTAGAGGAAAGAAAATTTGTGCTTGCTTAATTCTGCATGATGATCGAAGCGTTTATCAAATCGAAGAACATCGATTAGTAAAGCGTAAACAATTAGCAATTGATTATGCTTTTCAAGATCCTGCAGTTGTCAAAATGTATGGTTCTTACATGAGTGAGGTTTTAGCACATTCAGATACTTACAATTCTTTACACCTTGCTTTGGCAGGAAATAAAAAAAGAAGTTTATTTTATTTATTCCGAGCTTTTAAACGGTATCCAATGTGTGTTTTAAATAGAAGAACTCTTGCAATATTTAAGTACTATTTCATTTACCTTTTTAAGTAAATCAGCGCCTGACAAATTTTAATGTTCGAAACTCTTCTTTGTATTGTACATTGATAAAATAAGCACCAGAACGAAGCTGATTAAGATTTAAATTTACAGTGGAGAATCCCTGCTTATAATAACGGGAAATAGTTTGAAGACATAACTTTCCATTTTCATCATAAAGGGTAACTGTTATATTATCATCTTCTGGAATAGTAATTCCAAAACTAATGAAATCGATTGCAGGATTAGGATATAAATTATAACACTCAAAATCTTTTTTTAGAGTAGAGCAATAGGAATTATTTTCGTTGTTGTAATCTGTCGAATTATCTACTGCTGTTACATCGACACAGAAGTAAGAAGGGTAGTATTCACCAGCATCAAATGATGAGTTAAATTCATATTCAATAGAACTGCCTGGCAACAGATTTAATGATGATACATGTTCATACAAAACGGACTTACCCTGAAGGTTGAGTTTAACATCTAGTTCGTTTATGGTCAGGTTCCCATTATTCTTAAATAAGGCTTTCATTAACCACTTGTTTCCTGATTTATTAATGCCATTACTTACAACACCAATATCAACAATCGGTTGAAAAATATTGATAGTGGTTTGAGCACTGTCAATACATCCATATGGACTTACTACATATAATTTTACTGGATAACTTCCAGTGTCGAAATAAACATGTGATGGGTTGTTTAGATTCGATGATGATCCATCGCCAAAGTTCCATAAGTAATTTCCTAACGACGATGTATTCTCAAAGTTAATTGTAAGTGGCGGAGCGCCATAAATTAAATCACTCGTAAATGCAACGTTTGGATTTGGATAAACGGTTACGGTTTTAGTAATTGAATCCTTACATCCAAAATTGCTGGTAGCAATAAGTGTCGTGTTTAATATCCCTGTTTGACTGCTTATATAAGAGACACTGTTTCCGTTTAATGTTTGACTATTATTAATATTCCAATCGAAGTTTGAGATTGTTCCTGATGCAATATTGCAATCTTCAATTAAACTAATTTCTTTACCTATGCATGCGTCTGAAAAATTAAAGTTGACAACTGGATTAGGATTTATTGTTAACGTACTGTTTTTGGTAACTGCACATCCGTTAGTTAAATCAGTAACTTCAAGTGTAATATTATAGGTTCCTACATTTCCATATAGGTGAGAAGGACTTGGTTGAAATGAAGAAGTCGAATCGCCAAAATTCCAAAGAAATGCTAAATTGGTTGAAGCAGATGATATCAATGAGTAATTCAGCTGACTAAAAATACCTTCACAATTATCACTTGATATAATCGTAATTTCAGGAGTCTTTTCTACCACGATATATTTAGTTATCGTATCCGCACAGCCAAAATTACTACTGCTTATTAATTGAACTGGATATGCAAAGTTGTTTTGAAAAATAAATGATGGGTTTTGAATGTTGCTTGTGCCTAAACCGTTACCAAAATTCCAGGACCAATTATTAATTGTCCCCGAAGAAATCGTAGTACTATCTGTAAAATTTATTGTCTTATTAGTACATGCTTTTCCTGCAATAAAATTAGCCGTTGGTAATGGGTGAACAATAGCTATTGCAGTTGCTGTATCGGAACAACCAATATTCGATGTTACTATTAAAGTTGTTGTAAACGAACCATCGTTTGAATAAACGTGTGTATCATTTGGATTTGATGACTGTGAATTATCTCCAAAACTTAATTGCCATGAATTGATGAATGTACCTGTTGGACTGGTTGATAAATCCGAGAACTGATTTACAATTCCTAAACAGGCATCGCTTACACTATAATTTGCATTTGGACTTGCTACTACAACTATGTTTTTTGTAATCGTTGAATCGCAGTTGGTCGGACTTAAAATTGTTAATTGGATTTGATAATTACCCGGCGATGAATAGGAGTATTCAAAATTTAATGAATCATTAATTGTAATACCATTGCCCATATTCCATAGGCGATTACTGATGGTGTTAAATTGTCCTGGAGTTGAATAATCGGTGATTGTAAAAATTGAATTTTGACAAACCGTATCAGACGATAGCGTAAAATCAGGATTTGGTCTATTTCCAATTAAAACCGATTTGATGATCGTATCTGCGCATCCGTTAGTTGAATTGGCTATTAAAACAATTCCGTAAATTCCATCTGTTGAAGGGAATTGATAAGTCGGATTTGGATTGGATGTATTTAAAAAGCTTCCAATAGACCAAGTGTAATTAACATTTGAAATTGTATTGGAATCTGTTAGGTTGGTAAATGTAGCAACCTCATTAATACAAGTGTTGCTCACAGAGAAGTCTGCAATGGGTGTTGGTTCAATGGTTATTTGTTTAGTAATTGAATCGACACATCCATATTCTGTTGTTACAACTAAATTAATTGGATACAATCCAGGATATGAAAATGTTGTACTAATATTGTTGTTAGATGAGCTGTAATTATTCACATCCCATTCCCATGCGTTAATAATGCCATCGCTAGAAATTGATGCATCTGTAAATATTACAGGTGATCCACTACAGCTATTATTAGTAAATGTAAAATCTGCACTAGGCTTTTCTCTTATGCTGATATTCTTACTAAAACTAGAGGTTTGATTTAAATTATCTGTTATTGATAGCGTGACAACAAATGTTGCTGAAGTGTTATATTTATGTTTCGGATTTTGATCGTTTGATGTAAATCCATCTCCAAATGTCCAGCTCCATGATGTTATATTTCCGAAACATATTTCTGAGCTGTCGGAAAATTGAATGCTATCATTGATACATAAATTTGATGTGCTAAATAATGCTTTTGGAGGGGCAACATCTACAAATACTGAATCGAGGTAAACTAATATATTTCCATTTCCAAAATCTTCTCTTAACTCTATTCTCTGATATCCGAGTGAATTTGGATTAAAGCTTATTGATGTTGGAGAAGCTTCAATTGAAAATTGATTGTTAACTTGATTAGCATAAGGAAAGTTTATTCTGATTATATTGAAAGAACTTGTGCTTGATATTAAACCTGTCCAGTTATTTCCATCTTTAAAAAGTTGAATGTTTTTAGGGTCACTTAAGACTCCGCTAAGTGTATTGGAATATAGTAATATCGGAGAATTGCTTAAGCTATTTCCTAATGAATAATTATAAAAACTATTATTGTTGCTTACCATCAATAAGTGCCAAGAACCATTTTCTTTTACTAGCTGTAACCCTTGTGCACCTGATACTCCTGTTATAACTGTAGAAACCGTTGGTGAATTCAATAACGAACTTCCAAAATTGAATTTGAAAATTGTTCCATTTGTAAATGATGTTCCAAATCCAATGTAGCTATTACTATTACAATCATAAGCTACATCAAATCCAAAGTTATTAAAGTATCCAGTCGACACATTGGGCTGGAGTACTGATGGTAAATTAGTATAGTTTCCATTGAAATCAATTCTAATTAACTTGTCATCTTGGTTATTCATGATAAACCCCACATGTTCCATCAATTTTATACTCCAAGGATTATTCAGTCCAGCGACAGAAATACTCGTATATAACAAATTGGAATTTTGATTAATCGAATCCATCTCGACTCTTACAATATTATTAGATGAATACATCGATACAAATAAGTACCACTTGCCATTTTCTTTTACTGCATCTATTCCGGACTGAAAGCTTGATAGAGAGGCGTCCGATGGCAGATTTGAAATCAAAGGATTGTTGTTAAGAGAGTTTCCAAATTCATATTTTGTAATGTAACTTGCTAAAGCATTCGGTACAAAACCATAGTAATTTCCATTTTCAAAAACCACTTTCATATTTTCGGGGTAGGTGAGAGTGCCCGATACCGCTGGAAGAATGGCCGATGTTGGTATTAAATCTAAATCACCAAGACCATTGTCCCAATTAAATGAAATGGCAGTACTTGTGTTTGTGATTGTTAATGGTGTATTAGGACAGATTGTATCAGGTAAAGTATAGTTTCCTGCTGGGCATTGTCCATATATCAAATGCTTCGATAAGAAAAAACATAGAATCAGAAAAATTAGAAATTTATTCCTCATTTTAGCGTTAAGTTTACAGCGTTTTATATCGATGAAGGTAGTTAAATTATTATTAGCAACTAACAATGCAAAGAAAGTCGAGGAAATACGAAAAATATTGCCTTCTGGTTTCGAATTATTAACATTAAAAGATATTGGTTTTTCAGAGGAAATACCAGAAACTACAAATACAATTGTAGGTAATTCAAGTCAAAAAGCCTGGTTTGTTTTTAATCGAACAGGATTAAATTGCCTTTCTGATGATAGCGGACTTGAAATAAAAGCCCTTGGTGGACGACCTGGGGTGGATAGTGCTCACTACGCAGGTATGCCTCCTGACAATCTAAAAAATATCGATTTAGTTTTGAAGGAGATGGATGGATTGCAAGAGAGGGATGCTCGCTTTGTAACGGTGATGACATTGATATTAGATGGGAATGAGCATCAATTTGAAGGTGAAATAAGTGGAGCAATAACTAAATCCCCGATTGGATCCAATGGTTTTGGATACGATCCGATTTTTATTCCGGTAGGATTTGAAACCACCTTTGCGCAGATGGAGGCAGTAGATAAAAACCTGATTTCTCATCGAGCAAAAGCATTGGAAAAGTTGAAAGATTTTTTCGCTAGTTAAGCATGATTAAATTGTTCATAATTGTGGAATAATTCATTGCTGAATTGCCAATTGAAAAAATAGATTTGATAAATTTGTGACAATGGAAAAAATCAGAGTAGGAGTTGTATTTGGTGGTACATCACGCGAACGTGAAGTTTCATTTGCGGGTGGTCGTACAGTTTATGACAATTTAAATAAATCGCTGTTTGAGGCTGTCCCATTGTTTGTGGATAGTTTCGGTAATATTATATTGCTCGAATGGGAGTATGTATACAAGGGAAGTATTCGTGATTTTTATCCTCCCGCTTTGCATATACCTCATTCATCTAATGGATTTCAGATTTATGCTGAAAGCCTTGGAGAGTTAGATAAAGATGCTCAATCTGACTTAGTAAATAAATTGGGAAAGGTTTTAAATATTTCCGATTTAAAAGAATTAATTGATGTTGCGTTTTTGTGTTTGCATGGAAGTGATGGAGAAGATGGTCGCATACAAGGATTGTTAGAGTACTTAAGAATTCCTTATACAGGTTCAGGTATTTTATCATCAGCGGTGGGAATGAATAAGTCTATTCAAAAGGCTTTAATGAAGGATGCCGGATTTGATGTTCCAAAATATTTCTCAATTGACAGAAATCAATGGATGAATACAGAAAATCATTCATCTTGTTTTCGTGAGGCTTTGGATGCTGTAGGAATTCCTTATGTTGTAAAGGCCGCGAATCAAGGGTCCTCGATTGGTATTTCAGTAAATGATAATAATTCATTCGATCAGTTTTATCTTGCTGTAAACAAGGCTTTTTTTATTCGCGAGATAAAACGAGTTGATTGGGAATTGTTAAATTTTCATAGTAAGGTAGATTATGTTCGTGAGCTTTGCGATATACGCGAAGGCGTTGGATTGCCTGTTAAAATTTCATCGCGAATAATTTATCATCCTGAAGAGCTGTTGTCGATAATTATTGACTTGTTTACTAGTGGTGATGATTTAGTTCGAATAGTGGGTGTCGAAGGAGAATCACAGGTTTTATTGGAGTCGTTCATAGAGGGTAAAGAGTTTTCTTGCATTGTGGTGGAAGATATGAATGGATTGCCAGTAGCTTTACCTCCAACAGAAATTCGAAAAGGGAAGGAGTTGTTTGATTATCGTTCGAAATATCTTCCTGGATTATCTAGAAAGATAACGCCAATTCAAATTGACAATGACTACATTAATTTTATAAGAACGGAGTGCGAGCGTTTATTTAAGTCTTTAAATTTTAATGTGTACGCACGTATCGATGGATTCATAACTTCTGAAGGAAAAGTTTTTCTAAATGATCCGAACACTACGTCGGGTATGATGCCAAGTTCTTTCTTTTTTCATCAAGCTGCTGAAATAGGATTGAATCCTTCTCAGTTTATTACCTATATTATTTATGCTTCGTTAAGATCAAGAGTTTCTGATTTTAAATCATATGATAAATTGCCATTATTGCTTAATGATTTGAAAGATTCATTAAGCAATTCCAATGCAGGAAAGTCAAAGAAATTAAGAGCAGCCGTAGTACTTGGTGGCTATTCTTCTGAAAGACATATATCAGTGGAAAGTGGAAGAAATGTTTATGAAAAATTATCATCGAGTGATAAGTACGAAGCGTTCCCTGTTTTCTTAACCGGATCTTCGGATAATCATCTGTTATATACATTGCCTATCAACGCACTTTTAAAAGATAATGCAGATGATATCAAGGAGAAAATTGATCATTATGAAGTACATCCGATAGTAAATGATATCATACAAAAGGCAAGTACAATTACGAATCAGTTTTCTTCATCGAGGAGTTTGCAAAAACCTAAACAGATAAGTTATGCTAATTTAGCTGAAATGGCTGATGTAGTATTTATAGCATTGCATGGTAGACCAGGTGAAGATGGTTCCGTTCAAAAAGAACTGGATAAACTTAATGTTCCTTATAATGGATCAGGACCCGCATCTTCTGAAGTGACGATCGATAAATATCAGACGAACGAAATTCTACTTCAGCATGGATTTCATGTAGCGAAACATGAAGTGGTAAGCAGAACGGACTATGAATTAAATGAGGAGGGATTTTATGGTAGCATACTTAATAATTTTTTGTTCCCATTTATTGCAAAGCCAGTTGATGATGGCTGTAGCTCTGCAGTAAAAATTCTTCGTTCGATTGAAGATCTGAAAGCATTTTGTCAATTGATTTTTAGGGATACTATCGAGCTAAACCCGAATGCTGCAAATCAATTAAAAATAAAAGCGAAAGAAGAATTTCCAATCAAGAAGAATTTCTTGATAGAGTCTTTAATAACAGCAAATGGTGCTGAACATTTTTTAGAGATTACTGGTGGAATGCTCACCTATTATAATGACAAAGGTGAATTGACTTATGAAGTATTCGAAGCTTCTGAAGCATTGTCGGAAGGCGACGTACTTTCGCTAGAAGAGAAGTTTCTTGCTGGTCAAGGGCAAAATATAACACCTGCAAGATATTCACAGTTGCCATCGGAGAATCAGAAAATATCTAATGCAGTTAAGAAAGAATTAGGCAAGGCCGCACGTCTTCTGAAAATTGAAGGTTACGCTAGGATTGATGCTTTCGTAAGAATATTTAATTCGGATAAAGTAGAGGTGATATTTATCGAGGTGAATTCTTTACCTGGTATGACACCTGCAACCTGCATTTTTCATCAGGCTGCTATTGCTAAATATAAGCCGCTTGATTTTATTGATAAGATTTTAAGTTATGGGATTAATCGAAAGGAAAAGCAATCGCATAGTATTTTAAATTAAAAAAAATGACTGACAAAGTATCCAAAAGTAAGATCTTTCTTCATCTAGTTGTCTCCACAGTAACTATGATAATCATTGTATTCACAATGGTGAGTTGGTTAGGTTCCTACACCAATCATGGGGAAACGGTAACTGTCCCAAATATTAAAGGAATGAAGTATGCTGAACTTGAGGAATATTTGGAAAACAAAAATCTGGAGATAAAAATATCAGATTCATCTATGTTTCTTCTTGATAAAGGGCCAGGTGTAGTCATCGAACAAGATCCTAGTCCAAATGAACAAGTGAAAGAAGGAAGAACAATTTATGTTAGTATAACTCGAACAGTTCCACCACAAGTTAAAATGCCTAATTTAATTGATGTTTCTCAAAGGCAGGCAGAAGCAATTTTATTTTCTTATGGATTACGTTTAGGAAGCATGATTTATAAGCCAGACTTAGCAAAAGGTGCAATTTTAGAGATGTCTTGCAATGGAAAGCAACTCAAAGCCGGCCAACCAATTTCAAAAGGGTCTAGAATAGATTTAGTTTTAGGAGATGGTATAGGAATTACCGATGTCGCAGTTCCTAATTTGCTAAATCTTTCACTCGAAGAAGCAGTTTTTGTTTTAAAAGGTTCAGCATTGAATGTTGGTGAGGTTTTTTACCCGCCTGGAAAATTAGATTCGGTAAACTTCTTCGTAGTAGAGCAAATGCCAATGCCAGGTGATTCTGTGTTCATGAAACAAGGAGAATCCGTTAGTCTTAGGGTAGTGTTTCAAAATAAAACCGAACGACGATATGAATATTAAAACAAAATTATTTTTTATTTTATTGTTGTTTCATTTGAGCGTATTTGCGCAGCAAGAAGTTATAATTCCTTTGAAGTACAATAAAGCGCTTCAGCATTCAACTAATATTTTTTTAAAGCGAAGCGCAGTAATAAATTTAGACTTACCCTTCATCGATGATTTTTCGAATAATTCTCAATATCCCGATCAGACAAAATGGTTAGATCAAAAAGTTTACGTCAATAGGAATTTCGGATTAAATGCGTACTCGATAGGAGTAGCTTCTTTTGATGGACTAAACGAACAAGGTAACCCATATAATAATTCTTTTGCTAATGCGCAGGGTGGTTGTGATACCTTGACCAGTTTTCCTATTAATTTATATACAAAGCCTAACGGCGGTGGTAATTATAGCCTGTCGGATAGTATTGTATTAAGTTTCTATTATGAAAAGAAAGGCTTAGGCGATGCGCCTGAAATTTCAGATTCATTGATACTGGATTTTTACAATCCTACATCAAATACGTGGTCAAGGCAGTGGGGTGTTGGTGGTGGTGTTACTGGAGGACAGGATACGATATTTAACTTGGTAAATATTACGATAGGCAATTCAGTTTATTATCAAGATGGATTTCAATTCAGATTTCGTTCTTATGGAGCTCAAACAGGTAATCTTGACATATGGCATTTAGATTATGTGCGTTTGCGCGCAGCGTATAATTCTGTAACTGGACAATTAGATACTTTATTGAGAGACGTGGCATTTACAAAGCCTATCGGTTCTTTATTAAACGGATACACTTCCATTCCTTGGGATCATTTTAAAACGTTGTCGACAGTAGACCAACAACTCTTAATAAATGATTCACTGACTGTCAACTATAGAATTAATGATGATTCTCCAAATGATGTAGGGTTTAACACGAGGATTTTCGATTATACAGGTGCCTATGTATCTGGTTTCGGACAAACAAATGGGAATATCTTTCCTAATCGTCCTAATAATATAAACTTGGCATATACATCGCCGTTAGATTCTATTTTTCCATTGACTCCTTCAATTACTGATGATAGCACCTACTTTATGGTGAAGTCTTATTTCTCTAATTCGGCATCGTTCACGGGTGTTCGTGCGAATGATACCGTTTACTATAAGCAAGAGTTTTATAATTACTATAGTTATGATGATGGAAGTGCTGAAGTCGCTTATGATTTGATTAACGCAGCCAATGGTAAGCTTGCAATGAAGTTTAATATTTTAAAGCCAGATACATTACGAGCGATTAGGTTCTATTTCACTCAGCAAGGTACAAATGTTTCCAATAATCTTTTTACAATTAAAGTTTGGAGTAGTCTGAGTCCCGAAACTGTTTTGTATCAAGAGTCTGGGCAAAAACCAACTTATATCAATGAGATTAATGGGTATAGCACATATGTGCTTGATCAAATCGTTCCGGTAAGCGGGATAATTTATATCGGATTTCAGCAAATATTGCCTGATGGATTGCATTTGGGATTTGATAGAAATACTACGTCAAATGCTAATATGTTTTATAATATTGGTGGATCATGGAATAATGTAGGTGTCGCGAATGGAACATTTATGATTCGTCCTGTGATGGGCGACACTAATTTGTTTGCAGGTATTCAGGATATGGAAATGAACGCGCAAGTTGTTGTTTATCCAAATCCAACAAATGGAATAATTAATATAAAATCAAGTGGAAGTTTTAATCCACATACAATAGAGCTTTATAGTATTGAAGGATTGTTGATTGAAAAAAGAGATTATTCCTCAATAATTGATTACTCAGAGTTAAGTGCAGGAATTTATCTTTTAAAAGTAATTTCTGATAATGGTGTTTTAACCAAAAAAATTACAATACAAAACTAATGATGGTGAACGATGATTTCGCGTCACTTGATAATTTAGACGATTCAGTTGCGGATAATATTGATCAGGAACAAGATGAATTATATGAGCATTTAAAGATTATTGTAGACGCCAATCAAGGGCTATTGAGAATCGATAAGTTTTTACATAATCGCGTTCAGAACACATCTAGAAACAAAATACAGCAAGCAGCAGATGCCGGGTCTATTCTTGTTAATAATAAAGCTGTAAAATCTAATTATAAGGTAAAGCCTGGAGATGTTGTTTCGGTTGTGCTAACTCATCCACCAAGGGAGATTGAGCTTTATCCTGACAATATTCCACTTGATATTGTGTATGAAGATGAAGAACTTATTGTAATTAATAAGAAGCCAGGGATGGTTGTTCATCCGGCCTACGGACATTACAGAGGTACTTTAATTAATGCCATTATATATCATCTTTTTCCAGAACTTGGCGATAAGCCGCTCACATCAGAATCTTTACGACCGGGCTTAGTCCATCGTATTGACAAGGATACATCTGGGTTAATTGTACTTGCCAAGACAGAATTTTCATTGAATCATTTGGCAAATCAGTTTTTTGAGAGAACTATTAATAGAAGGTATCAGGCAATTGTATGGGGCAGTCCAAAGGAAGATCAAGGTACAATCACAGGGAATGTAGGAAGGAGTCTTGCCGATAGGAAAGTGATGAATGTCTTTCCTGATGGTGACTTTGGCAAGCACGCGGTAACGCATTATACTGTTCTTGAAAGGTTTAACTATATAACCTTAGTTGAATGTAAATTAGAAACGGGCAGAACGCATCAGATTAGGGTTCATATGAAGTATATTGGTCACCCACTTTTTAATGATGCTAATTATGGTGGGGATAGAATATTAAAAGGGACTGTAA
Organism: Bacteroidota bacterium; assembly: GCA_046303115.1. GTDB lineage: Bacteria > Bacteroidota > Bacteroidia > AKYH767-A > OLB10 > CAINEC01. The sequence continues at coordinate 41,697 of JBKCGZ010000008.1, forward strand.
ATAATAAGTACCGACAATTCGTTGAAAATTGTTTTGCGATTTTACCGCGTCAGGCATTGCATGCCAAATCATTGGGTTTTGTTCATCCGACGACAAAAAAGGACATGTATTTTGAAACGGAATTGCCGGAAGATATGCAAAAGGTGCTGGCAAAATGGCGGACCTATGTTGGCGGTCAGGAGCTAGAATAAGTCCGTTTTTTGTGGAAAAATCAGATCAGTCGTTGTGATTTTTATTTTTTTTCAGTGAAATATTTTTTTGACTTAATTAATTGACAATCAAAGCATATTTGTTATTGTTAGGGGTGTTGAACGAGCTGTAAATACCACAATATGACATCTTTTTAAAATTATTTAGTCGAATACCTTGCTTAAATGATTATGAATTGTATCTTTGCACTCCCCTTTTTTAGGGGTATAGTGTATTTATTAACAAACAATAAGAACCACAAAATACTGCCAGAATGCCTACAATACAGCAGTTAGTAAGAAAAGGACGCGAGCAACTCATAGATAAGAGTAAGTCGCCAGCATTAACTTCTTGTCCACAGCGAAGAGGAGTTTGCACACGTGTTTACACAACAACTCCAAAGAAGCCAAATTCGGCGATGCGTAAAGTTGCCCGTGTTCGTTTAACAAACGGATTTGAGGTAACTGCATACATCCCAGGAGAAGGACATAACTTGCAGGAACACTCGATTGTAATGATTCGTGGTGGTCGTGTTAAGGATTTACCAGGTGTTCGTTATCACATCATTCGTGGTGCTTTAGATACAAGTGGTGTTGATGGAAGAAATCAACGTCGTTCTAAATACGGAACTAAGCGTCCAAAACCAGGTCAACCAGCAGCTGGAGCTAAGAAAAAGAAGTAATTAACTATTAATTTAAAGTAGCGATATACTCCCATGAGGAAATCAAAACCAAAAAAGAGAATCCTTCTACCGGATCCAAAATTTAACGATGTTTTAGTAACTCGTTTCGTAAATAATCTGATGTATTCAGGAAAAAAAGGCGTAGGATTTCAGTTGTTCTACGATGCTTTAGAAAAAGTTGAAGCAAGAACAAAAGAAAACGGCTTAGAGCAATGGAGAACGGCATTGAACAATGTAATGCCAGCAGTTGAAGTTAAAAGTCGTCGTGTAGGTGGAGCAACGTTTCAAATCCCATCTGAAGTTCGTCCTGATAGAAAGATTTCTGTAGGTATCAAGTGGATGATTTTATATGCAAGAAAGAGAAATGAAAAGAGTATGGCGGATAAGTTAGCAGGCGAAATTATCGCAGCAGCTAAAGGTGAGGGTGCAGCAGTAAAGAAGCGTGATGACACACATCGTATGGCTGATGCGAACAAAGCATTCTCTCACTTCAGAGTATAGTTATTATCAAATCAATTATTATTTAAAGCGTTAATTCAAAAATAAAATGGCACAGGACGTTAAAGACCTGAAATATGTAAGAAACATTGGTATCGCGGCACACATTGATGCTGGAAAAACGACTACCACTGAGCGTATATTATACTATACGGGAGTAAATCACAAAATCGGAGAGGTTCATGAGGGTGCTGCAACAATGGACTGGATGGTTCAGGAGCAGGAGCGTGGTATCACAATTACTTCAGCAGCTACAACATGTTTCTGGAATTACCGTGGTGACAACTATAAGATTAACATTATTGATACTCCTGGTCACGTTGACTTTACCGTAGAGGTAAATCGTTCACTTCGTGTATTAGATGGATTAGTATTCTTATTTTCTTCAGTTGATGGTGTTGAGCCACAATCTGAAACAAACTGGCGTTTAGCTAACAACTATAACGTAACGCGTATCGGTTTCGTTAATAAAATGGATCGTGCTGGTGCTGACTTCTTAAACGTGGTTAAGCAGGTGCGTGAAGTATTAGGTGGAAATCCATTACCATTACAGTTGCCAATCGGTGCTGAAGATACTTTTAAAGGTGTTGTTGATTTAATTAATAACCGTGGTATCGTATGGAATGAGCATGATAAAGGAATGACTTTCGAAGAAGTTCCAATTCCTGCTGATATGGTGGAAGAAACAAAAGAGTGGAGAGAGAAATTATTAGAATCAATCGCTGAATTTGACGATAAATTAATGGAGAAGTATTTCGAAGATCCGAATTCAATTTCGGAAGGAGAAATTCTAGCTGCATTACGTCAGGCTTGTATTGCAAATAAAGTAGTACCAATGTTATGTGGTTCATCTTTCAAAAACAAAGGTGTACAAACAATGTTGGATTATGTAATGGAGTTGATGCCTTCTCCGTTAGATAAAAATAATATCGTCGGAACAAATCCTGATACAGATGAAGAAATTCAACGTCGTCCTGATGTTAAAGAACCATTCACTGCGTTAGCATTTAAGATTGCTACGGATCCTTTCGTAGGTCGTTTGGCTTATTTCCGTTGTTATTCAGGAAGATTGGATGCAGGTTCTTATGTATTGAACACTCGTTCAGGACAAAAAGAGCGTATCTCTCGTATCTTCCAGATGCATGCAAACAAGCAAAATCAAATTCCTTTTATCGAGGCTGGTGATATTGGTGCTGCTGTAGGATTTAAAGATATCAAAACAGGTGATACATTATGTGCTGAGAACGCACCGATTGTATTAGAGGCGATGATTTTCCCTGAGCCGGTAATCGGATTAGCTATCGAGCCAAAAGCGCAGGCTGACGTAGATAAGTTAGGTGTTGCATTAGGTAAATTAGCTGAAGAAGATCCAACATTCCGTGTTAAATCGGATGATGAAACAGGACAGACAGTTATCAGTGGTATGGGTGAGCTTCACTTAGAGATTATCGTTGACCGTTTACGTCGCGAGTTCAAAGTTGAAGTTAACCAAGGTGCACCTCAGGTAAACTATAAAGAGGCTATCATGGGATCTTATGATCACCGTGAGGTTTATAAGAAACAAACGGGTGGTCGTGGTAAGTTCGCGGATATCAAGTTTTCAGTTTCTCCTGCTGATGCAGATTTCGAAGCTACAGATAAAAATGGTGGATTACAGTTCGTAAATGAGATTACAGGTGGTAATATTCCTCGTGAATTTATCCCTTCAGTTGAAAAAGGATTCCGTCAGGCAATGGTGAATGGTGTATTAGCTGGTTATCCAATGCAGTCAATGAAGATTCGTTTAACAGACGGTTCTTACCATACTGTCGATTCAGATTCATTATCATTCGAAATTTGTGCTCGTACTGCATTCCGTGAGGCATTGCCAAAAGCGAAGCCTGTATTGTTAGAACCAATCATGAAGCTAGAAGTTATTACTCCAGAGCAAAACATGGGTGATGTAGTAGGTGACTTGAACCGTAGAAGAGGACAGATGGAAGGAATGGATAGCCGTGCCGGAGCACAGGTGGTTAAAGCTAAAGTTCCATTATCAGAAATGTTTGGTTATGTAACTGTATTGAGAACAATCACTTCAGGACGTGCATCATCAACAATGGAATTCAGTCATTATTCTGAAGCTCCACGTAACGTAGCTGAAGAGGTGATTGCAAAATCAAAAGGAAAAGCTAACGCTAATTAATAATTACAAATCTTAAATAGTAATAATCGTTCTTTAAAAATGAGCCAGAGAATCAGAATTAAATTAAAATCTTACGATTATAACTTAGTAGATAAGTCTGCTGAGAAAATCGTTAAGACTGTAAAGCCTACAGGTGCTGTAGTCAATGGTCCAATTCCATTACCAACAGAGAAGAAAATCTACACTGTTCTTCGTTCACCGCACGTAAACAAGAAGGCAAGAGAGCAGTTCCAATTATGTAGCTATAAGAGATTGTTAGATATCTATAGTTCAACTGCAAAAACAGTTGATGCTTTGATGAAGCTAGAATTACCAAGTGGGGTTGAAGTAGAGATCAAAGTTTAGTTAGCTCTGCACACACGTTTTAAAAAAAAAAACAATGACGATTGATTCGTCAAATTATAATTAATCAATTAAGTCCAAAACAACTAAAAAGTAGTTAAGATGGCAGGTATCATCGGAAAAAAGGTCGGCATGACCAGTATCTTCGATGCAGAGGGAAAAAACATCCCATGCACCGTTGTAGAAGCAGGCCCTTGTGTTGTTACACAAGTTAAATCGGTCGGAACGGATGGCTATGAAGCAATCCAATTATCATTCGGCGAAAAGAAGGAAAAAAACACTTCTGCGCCTATGGTAGGACATTTCAAAAAAGCAAACACAACTCCAAAACGTGAAGTTATTGAGTTCACGGATTTTGAGCAAGAATTAGCTCTTGGTGATGTTGTGAAATGCGATATTTTTCAAGAAGGCGACTTCTGTGAAGTAGTAGGTACTTCAAAAGGTAAAGGTTTCCAAGGGGTAGTTAAGCGTCACAACTTCGGTGGAGTTGGTGGATCTACTCACGGTCAGCACGATCGTCAACGTGCTCCAGGTTCATTAGGTGCTTCTTCATGGCCATCACGAGTTATGAAAGGTATGCGTATGGCTGGTCATAAAGGAAATTCACGCGTAAAGCTTCAGAATTTAGTAATTGTTAAGGTACTTCCTGAGCAAAATCTTTTGTTCATCAAAGGAGCGATACCAGGTCATAAAGGTTCAATTGTAACGGTATTGAAATAATCATGGAATTAGCTGTATATAACACATCAGGAAAAGAGACAGGCCGTAAAGCATCTCTTAACGATAACATCTATGGCATAACGCCTAACGATCACGCGATCTATTTAGATGTAAAACTTTATAATGCCAACCAGCGTCAAGGTACGCACAAGGCAAAAGAAAGAAATGAGATTTCTGCTACAACAAAAAAGTTGAAGCGTCAGAAAGGAACAGGTGGTGCTCGTGCGGGTTCAATGAAGTCGCCAGTATTTGTTGGTGGAGGACGTGTTTTTGGTCCTCGACCAAGAAACTACTCTTTTTCTTTAAATAAGAAATTAAAGCGATTAGCTAGAATTTCAGCTTTAGCTTACAAAGCACAAGGAAATGGTGTAATGATCGTAGAAGACTTAAATTTTGAAGCTCCAAAGACCGCCCAAATGGTGGAATTAGTGAAAAATTTAAATTTATCTGAGAAAAAAACATTAATTGTTGTTCCGCAATCAAATAAAAACGTATATTTGTCGTCCCGAAATTTGACTCGCAACAAAGTAGTAGTTGCTTCAGATTTAAACACTTACGATATTTTGCATGCTCAGAACTTATTAATTACTGAGGGTTCATTGCCGATTATCGAAAGTACATTGCTCAAAAAATAACTCGTTATGGCTTGATGACAAGGTAAGTCAAGCTGTTTGAAATGATAAATAATTAAGTGCTCTGGCACGATAAACCAAGAGATAGAATAAAATGGAAATTCTGAAGAAACCGGTCGTAACCGAAAAGATGAACCGGATCACGGAGAAACAGCCACGCTACGGCTTTATAGTAGACAAGCGCGCTAACAAGATTGAGATCAAGAAGGCAGTAGAGTCTATGTATTCTGTAAACGTTGAGTCTGTGAACACAATGGTATTTCGCGGAAAGTCGAAATCTCGTTACACAAAAACTGGTTTTGTTACTGGTGCGCGACCTAATTTTAAGAAAGCAATTGTTACCTTGAAAAAGGGCGAGAGCATTGATTTCTTCAGTAACATTTAATTCTAAGAAAGAAAGAGAGCAATGGGAACTAGAAAACTTCGTCCAATGACCCCAGGTCAGCGTCATGCAGTACGTAACGACTATTCAGAATTAACTGCAAACGAGCCAGAAAAGTCGCTCGTAGTATCAGTAAAGCGCAGTGGTGGTAGAAATCACAGCGGAAAGATGACAATGCGCTACATTGGCGGTGGTCACAAAAAAGCATATCGTATTATTGATTTTAAACGCGATAAAGAAAACATCAATGGGAAAGTAATGACAATCGAGTACGATCCAAACCGTACTTCTTTTATTGCATTAGTTAATTACAGTGATGGTGAAAAGCGTTATATTATTGCACCAACAGGTTTAAAGGTTGGTCAAGATATTATGTCAGGTGCACAAGCAGCTCCAGAAGTTGGAAATGCACTTCAATTAAAAGACATTCCTTTAGGTACATTAATTCACAACATTGAGATGCGTCCTGGTCAGGGTGCGAAAATAGCACGAAGTGCTGGTTCGTATGCGCAGTTAGCAGCTCGTGAAGGTAAGTATGCAACTATTAAAATGCCTTCTGGCGAGACACGTATGATCCTTGTTAATTGTATGGCTTCAATTGGAACAGTTTCCAATTCAGACCACAACAAAGTTAGCAGCGGAAAAGCGGGAAGAAATCGTTGGAAAGGTATTCGTCCCCGTGTAAGAGGGGTTGCAATGAACCCGGTTGATCACCCAATGGGTGGTGGTGAAGGACGTGCATCTGGAGGACACCCAAGATCTCGTAAAGGCTTATTAGCTAAAGGATATAAAACTCGTAAATTAAGTAACCCGTCCAACAAGTATATTGTTGAGCGTCGTAAAAAATAATTGATACAATAAACACATGGGCCGTTCGCTTAAAAAAGGACCGTTTATCGACTATAAACTAGAGCAGAAAGTGCTTGCGATGAACGATACAAGTAAAAAGTCTGTTATCAAAACATGGTCACGCAGATCAATGATATCACCAGATTTCGTGAATCACACGTTTGCTGTTCATAATGGAAATAAATTTATTCCTGTATATGTTACAGAAAATATGGTTGGACATAAGTTAGGTGAGTTTGCACCAACCAGAAATTTCAGAGGACATGCTGGAAGTAAAGATAAAGGTAAGAAGTAATAATCATGGGAGCTAGAAAACGTAACGCCGCAGAAGCGCGCAAAACCGCTCAGAAAGAAAAGTCTTTCGCCAAATTAAATGATTGCCCTACATCTCCTCGTAAGATGAGATTAGTTGCAGATATGAT
>JBKCGZ010000009.1:0-17656 GCA_046303115.1 Bacteroidota bacterium
TCATAAACTTTTAAGAAAACCTAGAAAATAAATTTTGTCGATTGGGTTTTAATAATAAGCAGTGCATGATTTAACTTTCCAAATATGTTTTTTGAAAGCTTTCCACAATTAAATGCGGTTATTAACATATGATTAAACACTGTTATTAACATCTGTTTAAACAGTTGTTGATTAACTTGATTTATTACCTTTGTTTTATGTTATTACTAACACCTGAACACTTTAAAGACTACGAGTTAATCGATTGTGGCGACTTTGAAAAATTAGAACGTTTTGGAAAATACATTACTATTCGTCCTGAGCCTCAAGCTGTTTGGAGTAAAGTTTTATCTGATGGTGAGTGGAACAGATTAGCACATGTTCGATTTAAACCTAAATCGAGTTCAGCAGGGATATGGATTAAATTAAAAGAAATGCCGGATCAATGGAGAATTTCTTATGATTTAACGGATACTAAAATCATGTTTCGCTTAGGCTTAACCTCCTTTAAACATGTAGGTATTTTTCCAGAGCAGGCAGTTAATTGGGATTTTATTTATTCGCAAATCCAAAAGATAAAAAAGAACACACCTGAACCTAAGGTACTTAACTTGTTTGCTTATACTGGAGGAGCAACCTTAGCTGCGAAAGCTGCAGGTGCTGATGTCATCCATTTAGATTCTATTAAACAAGTAGTAACGTGGTCGAAGGAAAACATGGATTTATCAGGTTTGAATAATATTCGATGGTTAGTAGAAGATGCAATGACTTTTGTTCGTCGTGAAGTAAAGCGAGGAAAAAAATACAACGGAATTATTTTGGATCCTCCTGCATACGGTCATGGACCAAATGGTGAGAACTGGAAATTAGAGGAGATGATTAATGAAATGATTCATGGAGTAGCTCAAATACTAGAAGAAAAAGAATCGTTTTTAGTCTTAAATACTTATTCCTTAGGTTTTTCTGCATTAATAATTCAAAACCTTTTAAAAGAAGCTTTTGGTAAAAGAGGTATTAATGCTGAATTCGGAGAAATTTATTTACAAGCAACTTCTGGAGTAAAACTTCCATTAGGTGTTTTTGGTCGACTGAAAGTGTAAACTTTTCATTGTTTATAACGTACTAAATCCCTCTTAAAAATCGTTGATTTTAAACGATGCTAATTTTACTTTTGTATACACATGCAAGCCAATAAAGGATATCAGGAAATTTTAGTTAAGCTCGATGCTTTTATTCGGAAGTATTATAAAAACCAGTTACTACGTGGAACCATTTATTCGTTTTCACTCTTACTGAGTTTTTATTTAGTCCTGACAGTTTCTGAATCGTTTATTTGGTTTAATCCTACTGTTCGCTCCGTATTTTTTTGGAGTTATATTCTTACCGCTGGATGGATACTTTACAAATGGATTTTCACTCCGCTCTTACTTTTAAATAAGATTGGAAAAATTATTTCTTACGATGATGCAGCAAAAATTATTGGTCAACATTTTACAGATATCAATGATAAACTTTTAAATACACTTCAGTTATTTGATTCTTTAGAAAATAATAATCAGAACAATGATTTATTACTTGCTTCTATTGAACAAAAAAGTAAGCAATTACGTCCGGTGCCTTTTACGAGTGCAGTTGATCTAAGTAAGAATAAAAAATACATTAAATACGCATTACCATCTCTATTAATTCTAATCGGAATTTTAATTATTGCACCAGGCTTAATTTCAGATTCTACCAAGCGAATTTTATTTCACAATACGCAATTTACAAAACCAGCTCCTTTTAAATTTACGATTACCAATAATAAACTTCAAACAACACAATTCGAAGATTATTCATTGGAAGTAAAAGTGAATGGAAAAGAAATTCCCCAAGAAGTTTACATTGAGTATAACGGTAATACCTTCAAGTTAGACAAAAAAGATAAACTCAATTTTAATTACGTATTCAGAAATTTGCAAAAGAATACTCCTTTTCAATTAATGGCCGATGGCTTTTATTCTGATGAATTTCAAATTGAAATTATCCCTAATCCGTTAATCGTTCAATTTTCAGTTGATTTAAATTATCCTGCTTACTTACAAAAGAAAAACGAGAGTATTAAAAATACAGGCGATTTATACATCCCGGCAGGAACACAAGTAAAATGGAATTTTGGAACGCAGAATACTTCGCAATTAGATGTCCGATTTGGTGATACTATTTATCATCTGAATCAGAATAGTGAGAATGAATTTATTTTTCAAAAGCGATTAATGAATGGATTACAATATTCAGTTCGCTCTGTGAATTCTTATATCACTTCAAAGGATTCGATGGTTTATACTATCAATGTGGTGCCTGATCAATACCCTACTATTCAAACAGAAGAACAAAAAGATACGACCTCTTATCAAAAATTATTTTTCAGAGGAATTACCCGTGATGATTATGGAATCAGTAAAATTAATTTCCAATATCGATTTATTAAGCGTGATGGACAATCTGTAAATGAAAAGATAAATTCTGTTGCTATTAATTGTAATCATACACTTCAAGAGCAATTCTTTTATTACTGGGATATAAGCACAGTCGGAGTTAAACCAGGCGATGAATTAGAATATTATTTTGAAGCTTGGGATAACGATGGCGTTTCTGGTCCGAAGAGTGTAAAATCGCAAGCGGCAGTTTTCAAAGCACCATCATTGGGTGAGCTGGCACAAGATGCTGAGCAGAAAAATAAAGCGTTGAAGAATGAAATGGAATCAAGCATCCGAAAAGCGAAAGAACTTCAAAAAAGTTTAGATGCGATTCAGAAACAATTACTCAATAAGAAGAATCTTGATTTTGAAGACAAGAAAAAAATCAACGATGTATTAAAACAGCAGAAAGAACTGGAGAAGAAAATTCAGGAACTAAAAGAAAAGTACGAGCAGAATAACCAACTTCAAAACGAAATGAAGTCGCCCGACCCTGAATTAGCAGAGAAAGAAAAACAGCTTGAAAAATTATTTGATGAACTAATGACTCCTGAAATGAAAAAGATGATGGAGGAATTAGAAAAATTAATGGCGGAGGTAGATAAAGAAAAAATCCAGGAGAAGATGAACGAGATGAAGTTTGATACGAAGGATTTAGAAAAGCAACTAGAGCGAACGCTGGAACTTTATAAGAAGATGGAGTTGGAGGAGAAAATGAAGGAAACAGCAAATCAATTAGAGGAACTTTCAAAAGAGCAGAATAAGTTAGCTGATCAGGCAGAAAAGAAAGATGCGAAAGCGGATGAAATAAAAAAGGACCAACAAGATTTGAATAAGAAGTTTGATGATATTCAAAAGAGCCTTGATGATATCGAAAAGAAAAATCAGGAACTAGAATATTCTCAGGATATGAAAAATTTTGATCAAGAACAGAAAGACATTGATCAGGATATGAAGAATAGTGAGAACCAGTTAAACCAAAGTCAGAGTGGTAAAGCTAGTAAATCGCAAAAAAGTGCTGCTAAAAAAATGCAGGACTTAGCAGATAAAATTCAACAACAGCAGCAGGAACAAGAGCAGGAAGATGAAAATGCTTTAAGAGCTTTATTAGAAAATTTATTGCGCTTCTCTTTTGATCAGGAAAAATTAATGCAGGATTTAAGAAGTGTGGATATTAATGATCCGAAGTTTTTAAAGATGTCGCAACTGCAACGAAAGCTTAAGGATGATGCAAAAGTGCTGGAAGATTCTTTATTAGCTTTAAGTAAGAGGGTAGCCAAAATATCATCTACGGTTAATGAGGAAATCACCAATATTAACGCGAATACTGAAAAAGCTATTTTCAATTTACAAGACCGACAAGTGCAACAAGCTCGTTCGAACCAACAGTATGTAATGACATCGGTCAATAATTTGGCGTTAATCTTAAGTGAGTCGTTGGACCAGATGCAACAGCAAATGATGCAACAAATGCCAAGTAATTCCTCTTGTAAAAAACCTGGGCAGGGTCAGCCTAAACCAGGACCAAATGCCGGGGATATAAAGAAGATGCAGGAAAAGTTATCGCAGCAATTAAAAGAAATGAAGGAGAAAATGGCGAAGGGCGGTAAAGATGGTAAAGGCGGTCAGGATGGACAAAAAGGAATGAGCGAACAATTAGCGAAGATGGCTGCTCAACAAGAAGCGCTTCGAAATATGTTACAGCAGTTGGATAAAGAACAGAATAAGGACGGACAAGGAAAGTTGGGCGATTTGCAGAAAATTGCCAAGCAAATGGAAGAAACGGAGAAGGATATTGTTAATAAGCGTATCACAGATTTAACTTTAAATCGCCAGCAGGAAATTTTAACTAGGTTATTAGAATCTGAGAAAGCAGAGAAAGAACGAGAGCAAGACCAGAAGCGTGAATCATTTGAAGGAAAAGATATGACCCGCTCCTCCCCTCAATTTGAAGAATATAAGAAGGCCAAAATGAAAGAAACAGAATTGTTGAAAACCATTCCGCCATCCTTTAATAATTTTTACAAAAACTTAGTTAATTCGTATTTCCAAAGTATCGGAAATTGAAGTTAGATTTGTACCGCTTAAATGTCGACCACCATGCAAATACAGTCAAAGCCAGAAAACATCAATGTAGTTGAGAAATTCATCGACGACTTAAAAGTGAAGCACAATCTTCACGAGGAATGTTATGGGAATATGTTGGTAGCCGTTACTGAGGCTGTTAATAATGCTATTAACCACGGTAATAAGGCTAATCCTGAAAAGTTGGTAGATATTAAATTCGAAGTGGATGATGATCAATTTGGATTTACTATTTCTGATGAGGGACATGGTTTCGATTATTTAAATCTTCCTGATCCAACAGATCCAGAGAATATTGAGAAGCCAAGTGGACGAGGAGTATTTTTAATGAAGCATTTAGCTGACCAGATTATTTTTTCAGAGAATGGTCGCGTAGTAGAATTGTATTTCAGAAATGTCGTACCAAGCGAATAAGAAAGGCGAAATCTATTTTTTTACAGAGGACATCGAGTTCAACCTTGATGAAAAGAAGAAAGTAACTCAGTGGATAAAAGACACTGCCGAGGAATATACTTTTATCATTGACAACATTAACTACATTTTCGTTTCTGATAATTATTTATTGGAGTTAAATAAGAAGTATTTAAAGCATAAGACACTTACTGATATTATCACTTTTGATAATAGTTTTTTTAATCTGGGTCTCTCAGGCGATATTTATATTAGTGTAGAAAGAGTAAAGGAAAATGCTGTTAAATACAAGGTTGAGTTTCACGAGGAATTATGTCGTGTTATGATACACGGACTATTACACTTATGTGGTTTTAAAGACAAAAATACTGCCGATAAAGACAAGATGATTGAAGCCGAAAACAGGGCGCTATTAAGTTATAATTTGTAGTTCATTATTTTTCATTTTTGTTTTTTATTAACCAATTAGCCCTTCATTTTTCTTATATATTTTATTGATTAGTAAATAGTTGACCCCTATTTTTTTCTTACTTTGTTTCACGTGGAACGCTAAGTAAATGATAGATCAAGAATACGATGTAATTGTAGTTGGAGCTGGGCATGCAGGCTGTGAAGCAGCAGCAGCAGCAGCCAATATGGGATCAAAAACGCTATTGGTTACAATGAACATGCAGACTATTGCTCAGATGAGTTGTAATCCTGCAATGGGTGGAATTGCCAAGGGACAAATAGTTCGTGAAATAGATGCTTTAGGGGGTTATTCTGGAATAGTAAGCGATAAATCTGCTATTCAATTTAGAATGCTAAATCGATCTAAGGGACCAGCAATGTGGTCACCTAGAACGCAAAATGACCGTATGCTATTCGCATCAGAGTGGAGACAAGTGCTTGAAGGACTTCCGAATTTGGATTTTTGGCAGGATATGGTTTCCTCTTTAATCATCGAAAATGGTGTTTCACGTGGAATCATCACTGGTATGGGTGTCAAATTCAAAGGGAAATCGATAGTACTTACCAATGGAACCTTCCTGAATGGTATTATACACATAGGAGAGAAGCAATATGGCGGTGGAAGAGCGGGTGAAAAGGCTTCTACGGGTATCACAGAGCAATTAGTTGAGCTTGGGTTCACTGCAGGCCGTATGAAAACAGGTACTCCTCCTCGTTTGGATGGTAGATCACTGAATTATGATGTAATGGAAGAACAATTTGGCGATGAAAACCCTGAAAAGTTCTCTTACCTTGATAATGGTTCGCTCAAAGAACAACGCAGTTGTCATATTGCTTATACAAACGAGGAAGTTCATTCAATTTTAGCGACTGGTTTCGAGAAGTCGCCCATGTTTACAGGCAGAATTCAAGGGCTGGGACCTAGATATTGTCCTTCAATCGAAGATAAGATTACTCGTTTTTCTGAAAGGGACCGTCATCAGTTATTCGTTGAGCCTGAAGGTTGGAATACAGTCGAAATTTATTTGAATGGTTTTTCTAGTTCCCTACCAGAGGAAGTTCAATATGCCGCATTACGTAAAATAAAGGGTTTTGAGAACGTTAAAATGTTCCGACCAGGTTATGCCATCGAATATGATTACTTCCCGCCATTGCAGCTTAAACATTCGTTAGAAACGAAGTTGATAAAAGGGCTGTTTTTCGCTGGTCAGATTAATGGTACGACTGGATATGAAGAAGCGGCTTGCCAGGGATTGATGGCTGGAATCAATGCGCACCAATATGTAAACAGTAAAGATGAATTTGTTTTAGATCGTTCAGAAGCATATATCGGAGTCCTGATAGATGACTTAATTACGAAAGGAACAGATGAGCCATACAGGATGTTCACCAGCCGTGCTGAGTTTAGAACGCTACTTCGCCAGGATAATGCTGATTCAAGATTAACACCGAAAGGAATTAAATTAGGTATTGTGGATGAGCATAGGAAAGCCCTGTTCGAAGATAAAATGAAGTCAATTCAAGAAGTAACAGATATTGTTACAAATCATAGTATTTATCCAGATGAGATAAATGAATGGTTAAAAACATTAAATACAGGCGAATTGTCTCAAAAAACGAAAACAAAACAAGTTTTATCTCGTCCACAAATCGATTTAAACACATTAATTGATAATTCTCCGTCATTAAAAGGCAAAATTGAAGAGTATTTATCAAAAACAGATGTTTTAAATGCTGTAGAAATAGATGTTAAGTATGAAGGATATATTTCCCGTGAACGAGATCTTGTAGAAAAGATGAATCGTTTAGAATATATTAAGTTAAATGATAGTTTGGATTATAACTCGATCGAGAGTTTATCACTGGAGGCAAGACAAAAGCTTTCTCAAATCCGTCCAGCTACATTAGGACAAGCTTCTAGAATTAGTGGTATAAATCCTTCTGATATTTCCGTACTAATGGTCTATATTGGTCGTTAGTTCCACGTGAAACCATTAAAACAATACAAGTGAAAATAAATGAAAATATAAAGAGTTGTTCCACGGGAAACATTAACACATGGAGAAACTAACCAACTGCCCGGTTTGTCTGGGTGAAAAATTTAAGGAGGTCTTATCTTGCGCTGACTATACAACAACAAAAGAAGAGTTTGTTATTTGTCAGTGTTCTGATTGTTCTTTTCAATTTACTAATCCTCGACCGGATATAAACGAAAGTGGTAAATACTACCAATCGGAAGATTATATTTCGCATACGGATAGTAAAAAAGGGCTTCTAAATAAGCTTTATCAGATTGCTCGTGACTATATGATTGCTACAAAATATAAGTCGACAGTTAAAAAATACAATGCTAAATCTTTAGTTGATTATGGTTGTGGAACAGGTGATTTTTTAAAGTATTGTATTGATAAAGGACATAATGCAATTGGATTAGAAATAGATGATAGTGCAAGAAAGATTGCATTAAATAAAGGATGTAAAGAGGTCTACGAACCCTCGCATTTAAGTAATATATCATCAGATTCAGCTGATATAATTACCCTCTGGCATGTATTAGAGCATATACATGACCTACACCCAACAGTAAAGCATTTTAATCGGATATTAAACGAGAGCGGAACACTAGTTATAGCAGTTCCTAATCACGAATCACATGACGCAAAACACTATGGTAAATATTGGGCGGCTTATGATGTTCCACGTCATTTATACCACTTTAATATTGCATCAATGATTCGACTTATGAACGATGAAGGGTTTAAATTAATTGAGACAAAGACTATGAGACTTGATCCTTTTTATATTGCTTTGTTGAGTAATAAGTATCAGTCTGGAGGAATGAATCCAACAAAAGCAATTTATATTGGCTTAGTATCAAACCTCAAAACACTCTTCAATATCAAAAATAGCTCATCCATCATTTACGTATTCAAAAAACAATAAGCATGAAAAAACTTTTTACTCTTTTATTTTTAAGCATTAGTCTATTAACCAATGCACAAATTACTATTACAACTGCTGACTTACCTACGGCGGGTTCTAGTTATATCTTAGCTACAGATACTCTTTATTCAGATTTAATAAGCCCCGGTGGACCAAATCAGGTTTGGAATTATTCTCAACTCGTTAACCATGGTCAAGACACCTTGGCTTTTCAAGCCGCAGCCGGAACCACTTATGCTTCTAGCTTCCCTGGTGCTAATCTCGCAGTAAATAGCCCTGCAGATAGCGTCTGGGCCTATTTTATAAGCAATACAAATGGTTTGTATTTGAAAGGTGTTTATACATATAGCGCAGCGGGATTTGGCGGTGTTTCCAATACTGCTTTAGTTTATAATCCTTCTCAGATATATGCTCCAACACCATTTACATATGGGAACACGCGCAATGAGGTTTCACGTTTTCAATTAGACATTACTTCAACAACACCGGCTATTCGTGTTATTCATAGAACCGAATCAACACTTACTGGCGATGGTTATGGAAGTATTACAACACCCTATGCAACATATTCAAATACCATTCGAATTAAATCAGTGGACCTTTCATATGATTCAATCTATGTAGATTTATTTGGGTTTGGTTTTTATACGTTTGCTCAGGCTTCTCAATCACAGGTGTCAAGTTATAAGTGGTATAAGAACGGAAATCCATCGCTTGTATTAAGCCTAAATGCAGATAGTCTTGGAATTAATGTTTCTGGGGCAGACTTCTTATTTATTCCGGGCGCAACAGGAATAAATAATTTATCGAGTCAAGAAAAGTTAAAGGCTTATCCTAATCCTGCAAACGACTTATTAGTAATTGAAATTCCTTCTGAATTAAAATCGCAAGCAACGATTCAGATTTATAACAATGCAGGACAATTAGTAAATAATGTATCTGTATCAGATATTGATCAATATATGTTGGATGTGAAACAATATCCAGCAGGATTGTATTCGTATATTCTGACAGGCGCTAAAACATATAACTCTCGATTTGTTGTTCAACATTAATCATTGAACAGCGACTAAATCCAACTTTATTTCATTGGATGGAATAGTTGCATCTGGAAAAGGAATCCGTTGTGGAACATTCTTAGTGGTATCACAATACAAATAGAATAAAAATTCTTCATCAGTATAACGCTTACGGATAGCCGTATTTTTTGGAATTCTGTTCAAATAACTATTCGATTCAAAAAAGCTATAAACACCTCGTTGTGAGACATTTGCAACAGGGCGTGGCATTAAATGATAAAGACCTTGAATGTATATTCAAGGTCGAAGGTTGAAAATACAATTAAAATAGAATAAAGCACATTCAACAAATTTGTAGTATTGCAAATAAGAAAAACAACTATGCTTACGCTTGTACCCACGCCCATCGGAAATTTACAAGACATCACGTTGCGAGCGCTCGAGGTTCTTAAAAATGCCGATTTGATTTTAGCAGAGGATACACGCACAGCTCGTTTTTTATTACAACATTTTCAAATAGAAAAACGAATTTTATCTCACCATCAGCATAACGAACACAATGCTTTGAAGGAAGTGATTCGTTTGTTAAAAGAAGGAAATAAGATTGCACTCGTTTCTGATGCAGGAACCCCCGCTATTAGTGATCCTGGTTTTTTAATTGTTCGTGAATGCATCAAAGAAGATATTGAAGTTTATTGTTTGCCTGGCCCAACCGCATTTGTTCCCGCTTTAGTTATGAGCGGGCTACCATGTGATAAATTTGTGTTCGAAGGATTTTTACCGCAGAAGAAAGGTCGTCAATCGCGCTTTTTGTTTTTGAAAGAAGAAGAACGAACAATCATATTTTATGAATCTCCTTTTCGATTAGTAAAATTACTAGAAGAGATAATGGAGCACTTTGGATCTGAGCGACGATGTTCTGTGTCGCGCGAGCTAACTAAAATGTTTGAAGAAACTCGTCGTGGAACAGCAGAAGAATTATTCCAACATTTTTCGGCACATCCACCTAAAGGCGAGATTGTCGTTTGTGTAGCAGGAAAAGAATAATCCTCCATAAATTTATTCCACGCTAAAAATTGTTGTATATACAACAATTAAAGTTTTATCTTTGCGTCATCAGAAATATGAAAACAGTAAAAAAGATAATTGCTTCTGAAAAGAAGAACCTTGGCCCCAAACAATTTGTGATGAGTCCGCTGCCCAATCAGTGGGTTGGACAAATCAGTCCGTTTATCATGCTCGATCATTTTGGTCCGAAATATATCCCTGCTGGCGAACCCTTTTTTGTCCCACCTCACCCACACCGAGGTTTTGCGCCTGTGACCATTTTATTTGAAGGAGAAGTGGAGCATAAAGACAGCGTAGGAAATATCGGACGCATAAAAGGTGGTGATGTTCAGTGGATGACAGCAGGAAGTGGTGTTGTGCATTCAGAAGGGGCTCCAGCTAGTTTTTCAGAAACGGGAGGTAATTTACATTTAATACAATTGTGGATTAATCTTCCGGCTTCCCATAAAATGACTGCCCCATCTTATCAGGAAATTAAATCATCGTCAATACCAGTTTTACAAGAGGGCAACGCACAAGTACGTGTGATAGCAGGAGCGTATAAAAATTTAGAAGGCCTAGCTAAAACATTTTCACCTGTTTCATTGTTGCATGTGATAGTTCCCGAAGGAGAAGAGATTAAAATTGAAGTAGCGAAAGGATTTAATGCTTCTTATTATTTAACCAAAGGCAAAACAATGGTTGATCAATACGAAATTCCTGAACAACATTTAGTTTGGTTGAGTGAACAAGGTGATAGTATAACGATTAAGGCTATCCGCGATGCAGAACTTTTGTTTATGGCAGGAGAGCCAATCAACGAACCTCTTGTTTCTTACGGACCATTTGTAATGAATAGTAAGCCAGAAATTATACAAGCCATACATGACTACGAAAACGGCTTAATGGGTGCTTTATAAAAAATGAAAATGAACAAGATTGCAACAACACAATATCCCGTAAATTCTCTTATAAAAGAAAGATGGAGCGCTCGCGCCTTTTCAGATAAAAATATTTCAGACGAATTATTAAATCAATTTGTTGAAGCGGCATCTTGGGCAGCCAGCAGCATGAATGAGCAACCATGGATTTATTGCGCTGCTCACCGTGGAACAGAAGAATTTAATCAAATGTTGGAATTATTAATGCCAGGCAATAAATCTTGGGCAAAAGATGCAGCTGTTTTAATAATTTCATTAGCAAAGAAGAGTTTTTCTAACGGTAACCCTAACCGTCATTATATGCATGATGTAGGAGCGGCTAATCAAAATCTAATGTTAGAAGCCACCGCAAATGGTGTCCTTGGACATTTAATGGGAGGCTTTGATGTAGTAAAGACAAAAGAAGTTTTTAATCTTGAAGAAGAATTAGACCCAGTGGTTATTATTGCTTTGGGCTATCCAGGAAATGCAGAACAACTTCCAGCGCCATTTAACGAGCGTGAAGTAGCTCCTCGCACGCGAAAAGAGTTAAGTGCAATTTTAATCAAGAAATAAAACTAATACTCCTCGTACCAATCAAAAGTTTCTTTGATAATTTTTGATTTTTCAGATTTGACATAGTTAAGATAAGCTTCGCAAACAGGCGAATGTTTTTTACCCTTTAACCATATCAAGCTCCAGCTTGTTTTAATGGGTAATCCTTTTACTGGAATAATATGAAGTGCATGGTTGTTTAATTCATTTCGAATTCCAATTAATGGCATTATGGAATAACCAAGTCCAGCTAATAACGATTGTTTCACAGCCTCGTTGGAAGTCAACTCCATTTTTTTAGTAATCGCGAGTTTGTTTCTTTCAATAAAGAGCTCCATTGTTTGTCTTGTGCCCGACCCCTCTTCTCTAAAAATTAATGGAAGGTCTTTAAACACCTCTTTTGCCTTCACCTCCTTTTTATTGGAGGCCTTTTTATTTCCCACCAAGAATAATTTGTTTTGAAGCAGATCTAGTTTTTCAACATTTAATTTGCTTGGTAAAATAGAAACAAGCGCAAAGTCAACTTCGTTTTTTTCTAAACTTTCAATCACCTTGTTTTTATTGGTAACATCCATTAGCAAATCCACTCCGTTATTCTTTTTAATAAAATCTGTCAGGAAATACGGCATCACATATTTTCCAGTTGATACAACGGAAATTTTTAAACGACCAGTTAATTGACCTTTATAAGCGAGAGTTTTATTATTTATAGCATGAACCTGGTTTAGAATATTTTCAGCAGCAGCAGCAATTTCTTTTCCAAAATCAGTAACGTATAACTTTCTTCCAACGACTTCTGTAAGCGGAATATCAAATTGATCTTGAAAATTTTTTAGTTGAATTGAAACAGCGGGTTGCGTTAAAAACAACTCTTCTGATGCTTTAGTTACACTCTGTGTATGCACCACTTTTAAAAATATCTGTAGTTGATTTAAAGTATAATTCATAAAAATTATTAATGGAAAGCATAACAAAGATAAATAAAAATATATGAATTGAAATACTAAACTTTGCGCCATACAATAAAAAACAACGCGATATGACAAAAATTACAGTAGCAAAGGGAGATGGCATTGGACCTGAAATAATGGACGCCACGCTAAAAATTATTTTAGCAGCAGGAGCTAAAATAGAAATTGAAGAAATTGAGGTTGGAGAAAAGGTGTACCTCGCAGGAAACACTTCTGGCATTGCACCGGAGGCCTGGGATATAATTCGTCGCAACAAGGTTTTCTTGAAAGCACCAATTACAACACCACAAGGCGGAGGATATAAAAGTTTAAATGTGACTACACGAAAATTTCTCGGGCTTTATTCGAATGTTAGACCGTGTATGAGTTTACATCCGTTTGTAAACACAAAACATCCTGTAATGGATATTGTGATTGTTCGCGAAAACGAAGAAGATCTATATGCAGGTATTGAACATCAACAAACAGATGAGGTTGTTCAGTGCTTAAAATTAATTAGTCGACCTGGTTGCGAAAAAATAGTGCGTTATGCATTTGAATACGCAAAGCAACAAAACAGAAAAAAAGTAACTTGCTTTACAAAGGATAATATCATGAAGCAGACAGACGGTTTGTTTCATCAAGTGTTTGATGAAATTGCGAAAGAGTATCCGGAGATAGAAAACGAACATTGGATTATTGATATTGGTGCAGCAAAAATGGCGGATACACCAGAAGCTTTCGATGTAATAGTAATGCCTAATTTATATGGTGATGTATTGAGTGATGTAGCAGCACAGATTACAGGTTCGGTGGGATTAGCGGGCTCTGCAAATATTGGAGAAGAATGTTCAATGTTTGAGGCGATACATGGTTCGGCGCCACGAAGAGCAGGACAAAATGTAGCTAACCCTTCAGGATTATTGCAAGGAGCTATTATGATGCTTAATCATATTGGACAAACTGATGTTGCAGAAAAAGTTCAAAATGCATGGCTAAAAACATTGGAAGATGGAATTCACACTTATGATATTTTTAAAGAGGGTGTAAGTAAACAAAAAGTAGGAACAAAAGAATTTGCTAAAGCAATGATAGCAAATCTTGGAAACAGACCATCTGTATTAAAGCCTGTTTCTTACGCAAAGAACGCGGCCCTGTCATTACCAAAATACAAGAGAAAGGCTGCTGCTAAAAAAGAACTTGTAGGTGTAGATGTGTTTGTGCATTGGGCAGGAATGAATCCAGACGAACTAGCCAATCAAATTAAAAAAATGGAAAGCGAAAATATTAAGCTTACCATGATTACTAATCGCGGAATTAAGGTTTGGCCTGATGGATTTAAAGAAACATTTTGTACTGATCACTGGCGTTGCAGATTTAAACCCAACGAAGGAATAAACATTCATAAATCCGACATCTTAGAAATTTTAAATAAAGCGATCAACGAAAATATTGATACTATAAAAACAGAGAATCTTTATTCGTTTGATGGTAAAGCAGCCTATTCACTAGGACAAGGACAATAACAAAAAAACAGAAATAATGGATACGCTATATAACTCAAATAAGAAAGGCTTTTTAAAAACAAATTCCGACGAAACAATAGAAAAGATAGAAAATGTTTCAGTTAAAGAAGACACAATGACTACAGTGAAGTCAACAATATTATTAATTGGAACAATTCTTTTTTTAGTAACAGGACTTCAAACTACCGATGTAATACAAAGCCACCTGTTTACTTCGTTGGCAATAATATCTGCAACATTCACATTTTATAATTTCTCTAATCCAACACAACTAAAGAAATGAATAATAAGGAAAAGGTTACACTAATAAACGATAGCTTCACGAATGAAGAAGCAAAAGACTTATTGATACACTTGTTTAAGTCGCCAATCAATTTTTACAATATTAAAAACTGGAGTTCGCAAGAAAAGTATAAAAAAGATGATGCGATTTCTCAAGAACGAATTCCTGCATTAAAAAAAGAAATCGAAAAAATTCAAGCAATAATTTTAAAATCCAAGAAAGAAAAAAAGAAAATTGTGGTTAGTTCTGAAATTAATATTTCATTAATTGATGAATAACAATCATTATGTAAAAGAATTTGATAACAACAGTAATAATCATGTTGTCGGAAATATCAACATCAAATAATGAACGGTAATTTACTAATTGAGAATTTAACAAATCCCGCGCTTCTGTTTTTTGTCTTAGGAATAATAGCCGTTCATTTAAAAAGTGATTTAGAAATCCCTCCTAACTCCTCTAAGTTTATTTCATTATATCTTTTGTTTGCAATCGGATTTAAAGGGGGGCAAGAATTATCACACGAAATATTTTCAGCAGAAATAGGATGGTCAATGTTGTTTGGTATAGCCATCTCGTTGTTGATACCAGCATACACATTTTTTATTCTGAAGAAAAAATTAGGAGTATATGATGCTGGAGCAATTGCGGCTGCTTATGGATCTGTGAGCGCAGTTACTTTTGTTACAGCAGTAAGTTTTCTTGAAGCACAACAGCTGCCCTTACACGGACACATGGTTGCCATTATGGCACTGATGGAATCACCCGCTATAATTATGGGACTTGTTTTAATTTCTATTTTTAATAAAGAGGAAAGTGAAAAAATACAAAAGCGAACTGCAATCAAACATTCTTTTACTAATGGAAGTGTACTTCTTATTCTTGGTAGTCTCGTCATTGGTTTTCTTGCAAGTGATAAGCAAGCAGAAGGAATAAAACCGTTTACCAATGATTTGTTCAAGGGTTTTCTTGCAATTTTTTTATTAGATATGGGAATTGCGAGTGGAAGAAAGTTGAAAGCATTTTTTTCTTTCGGATGGTTTCCGTTGATTTTTGCGCTTATAATTCCATTGGTTAATGGAATCGCAATAGCACTGTTAAGTAAAATTGTAACAGATGATGTTTCCAGCAGATTTATGTTTGCCATTCTTGCGGGAAGTGCTTCTTACATTGCGGTTCCTGCAGCAATGAAGATATCTGTTCCAAAAGCAAACCCCGGACTATTTCTTCCCATGGCCCTCGTCGTTAGTTTTCCAATAAATATTACTTTGGGAATGCCTATTTATTTTATGATTGTTCAAAATAGTATATGACAAATAGGTGTGGTAGCGGATACAAGCTATAATCTCCTCTGTTTTTATATAAAATAATTATTGGTATATTTGATTGACCCTAAATAGTTTTTATTGAGGGTAAAGTCAATAAACGAATTTTTAATTCACAATCATTAACATGAAACAACCAATCCTTATTCTAGCGCTATCTTATTTCCTTGTTGGATGTGGCGGTGGATCAACTGAAAAAACGGAAACAATTAATATTGATGAAGAAACTAAAGCGGCGATCGCCCCAATCGATCTTTGTCGTTGTTTAACCGAGCCAGGCAATACAGAATGGTCGGCTGAAAATAAGGATGCTTGCCGTGATGCAATCAGTAAAGAGTTAGGTGTAGAAAATTGGGAGAAGGTAAATTTTTCACAGAACCCCGAGTTAAGTAAAAAGTTTGATGAACTAGCAGAGAGATGCACTGGAACGAAAGAAGTAAAAACAGGAATAGAAGAAATTGATAATAATAGTTCGCTAGTAAAAGAGATTGGCACTTCCGCAGGTTATGTCTGGGAATCGATTAATGAAGACGCACAAATTTATACAACGCTTGCTTTTGATGGACTTGCTTTTCGGACTGCTGCATATTCAATGAACGGACAAACGAATTCTGAAAACTTTACGAAAGTGATAGAGCTTTCAGGAAAATGGGAAGCAACATCTGAAACAAGTGCCGAAGGAATTATGAATCAGAATGACGTTCGTGTATCGTGGGATTTTAGTGATGATTATTCTTCGCTAACGAACAATAAAGGGGTTGTATTTAAAAGGGCGAAGGTTCGGTAGCATTAGTATTGTTGAGCATAGTCCATGTGTATTATAAATCGAGAACAACCTTAATATTATTTTTAAGTGTTACTATTTGCTCTTTTGTAAGCGTACTAAGTTTCTTAATTAATCGCTTGTTGTCAATAGCCCTAATTTGATCAACAAGAATGTCAGATGCAGCATCAAGTTGATTTGTTTTTAAATGGACGCGCAGCAGTTCTATTTCTGGTTTGACTTGAGAGGTAATTGGACAAATTAATGTGGATGGATGAAAATCATTAAGCAAGTTTGTTTGAATAATTACAACAGGACGTTTTTTAACAGGCTCGGTTCCTCGTGTTGGGTTAAGGTCTGCAAGCCAAATATCATATTGTTTAATTTTCATCTACTAGTTTTTCAAATTCACTTAATATATCCATCGAATCCTTTCTAGTAAGTTTAGATTCTCTAAGAAGTTGTTTTTTTAAAAGCTTCCTTTTGTTGTAAAGGTTATAAATACTTACCGCTTCATTAATATATCGGTTTCGCGCAAGATTAAGTTTTGAAGTTATCTCTTCTGCCTCGTCAAAAATTTTATCATCAAGTTTTAATGAAAGTGTTTTCATGGTCTGCTTTTTTACAAAGGTACATACCAAAAGTATATACCACAAGAATAATGATAAATAATCTGTGGTGTAGCCTTCCGAAAGCCCTACTACAACGCCTTCTTAATCTCATTCATCTCCGCCTCTACCTTCTCAATTTTTTTCAGAATCTTATCGCGCTCCCAATATTTATCAGGAATCTCGCTGCTGAGGTAGTTGCAAAATTTCCAGACTTCTCTAATCTCGTTTACGGAAACATCATAAGCTTCGTAAAGTGGATTCAACGATTGTAGTGTTAAACTTTTTTTCTTCTTGATGTTGTTATTCGCAACTTTAAAAACAACACCATCA
>JBKCGZ010000010.1:0-2021 GCA_046303115.1 Bacteroidota bacterium
TAATTGTCGGTTCGATTGATTACATGTAACAGGCACCTTAACAATTTTTTCCGTAGCCGATTCAATCGGTATCGTAAGCGTAACAGGAGTAGGCTCGATGTAAATATTTTTCAATTTCCGGAATGTAATTTCTTTCGAGATGCTTGTTCCTTCACTCTTGAGATTTTCTGTCACCATCGTTACCGATGTAATTGAATCGGGTATTGGCGACTCAGATGAAATCAATAAACTATCTGGACTGCAATAGGCTTTGCCTGATAAAATATAAATAGGAGCGAGGCTGAGTTGGTAATCGATACTAATGCCTACTTTTTTACTGTAAGCCATTTTACCTTGCAACGCAAAAAAGGAAGGTGATACTTCTTCTACTAGGATAGAACTGTTTTTACTTTTTATAAAGTCAACAATAGCTGCTCTGATATCAATTTTATCTGATGCACTACTTGTACAATTGACAACACGATCTTTCTTGCTTAACGATAATAGAAGTTTAGCGAGATCGAATCCACGGCCTTTTAAATACACAGTTGCTTTTACTTCTTGTTTTCCACTTTCACTGACTTTAGAAAAGGGCACATTGATATTCGCAATAAAATTAATTTTTGCTCTGTGCTCTTTGTTGAGTGCGTTGATTGTCCAGATGGCAGTAGCAATAAAAAAGCAAAGCAAAAACGAAAACAATTTCGAATTGCTTTTTAACTTCTGTTTAAAGGAGTTGTTTGCTTGCATACTATTCGTGTTTTCCTTTATTCACGAATATAAAGAAAAATAGCTGTTCGGCTAAATTACTTTGCAATATTCGTTGAGTAAGATTTTGTTACTTCAGCAGAGATAGCCGTTTTTTCAACTTCAACTCTTACGTCTTTAGCAATTTCAATAATAAAAGTTTTCTCTTTTACAGAAGTAATTTTTCCGTGTACGCCACCGATGGTAACGACTCTTTCACCTTCTTTTAATGAGTCTTTAAATTCTCTTTCTAGCTTTTGTTTTTTAGTCTGCGGACGAATCATGAAAAAGTAAAATACAATCATGATTAAAGCAATAGGAATGATTTGTTGCATTGCGCTTCCACCGCCAGCAGCCTGTAATGTGATGAATAATGTGTTCATGTGTTTATTATTTTGATTTAATTACTTCTCCTGTAATAGTTAATACTTTGGTATTCGGAGTTGTGTTTGCAATAAGGGTAATATTCTTTGTGATTTGTCCGCTGATGCCTGTGCTATTAAAAGTCACTTTGATAACACCTTCGTCGCCGGGAGCAACAGGGTCCTTTGGATATTCAGGTTGTGTACATCCGCATGATCCTTTTGCTTGAGAGATAATTAAATCTTTATCTCCACTGTTTTTAAATTTGAATTCATGTGTTACTGATTCACCGCTTTCAACTGTACCTAAGTCGAAAGTGATTTCTTCAAAATCGAATTTAGGAACGCCTGTTTTATCAGTGATTTCACCGTTGGCTGTTTCTGGATTGTTAACAATATCAGGTGATACTATTACTTCTCCATTTTTTTCATTTTTGGTCTGATCACTTCCACATGAAATAACCAGCATACTTGTTAAAATAATCGCGTAGTTTAGTAGTTTTCTCATATTTATTATTCCATTAATCCGCGTCCGATTTTCACAATTTTGCCTTGTGATTTTAGTTCAACAGCTAATTTATCAATAACTCCATTGATGAAGGATTTACTATTTGGAGTGCTGTAATCCTTTGAGATATCGATGTATTCGTTGATGCTTACTTTAACAGGTATAGAAGTTTGATAAAGCATTTCTGATAAAGCCATTTTCATCAGAATAATATCTACCATCGCAATACGATCAGCTTCCCAGTTCTTCGTTTTCTCACCAATAATCTGCGTAAGGTACTCATCATCCTGAATTGTTTTCTTTACTAATTCACGCATGAAACGCACATCATCTTCCTCGTCTTTAAATAAGCTCAGTAGTTTGAATTCACCTTTTGATTTAGAACCTTCTAACGTTTTGGTAATCATTCCCTGAATCAGTTCAAT
>JBKCGZ010000011.1:0-5740 GCA_046303115.1 Bacteroidota bacterium
AGTACGAATAATAACTAAACACTTCAGAAAATGAAAATACAATAGAAGTATAGTTTAAAATTCCGAAAATGATGGCAGCTCCAAATAGATTAACAAGAACAATTTGTAATGAGAACTTCGACTGTTTTATAAAGTAAGTAGTTGCTATTGTAATAAAATAAAATCCAGAAAAAACAATTCCAATAACAAATAAACCAATTAGACTGTAAAGATCTAATTCAAAAATATTATTGAAGTTAAATGAGATTTGTGAGCTTAATATTAATCCGTTGAGTAGATAATTAATCACATATGAATACGAAAAACATAAGAGTAAAATAATCAATAAAAAACCATGTTTTAGAGTAGCCCATTTATTGATAAACTTGATGGTGCTTTCCTTCACAACTAACGAATACAAATACACCATTAAACTCAGTAAACATAATACTCCAAAAAATAAATCGAGCGGAGAGTTTAGAAAGCTGGAGCTTGCATAATACTTAGGACTAAAAAAATCGGTATTGTAAAAGGCAACCGGAAAGGAGTATTCAATCATTAAATAACGAATAAAAAAGAGTGCGATTACCGGAAATATTCCTGCTATTCCACTTTTCTTTCCAAGAACAAATGACAAATCGATGATAGCAACATTTAAAAGCAAATAAGCAAATAAATAAAGGATAAAAACAATTATCGACTTATTATGTGCATCATCGCTATCTATTGTAGAAATATAAAAAATGGGATGTCCATCATAGTTAATGGCAGTAGTGTTTGGTTTCGCGGCGATTGAAAACTCATGATGACTACATAATTGTAAATTTGAATTGAAATTATTTTCGAGGTATTGATTTTGAATATTGAAATCGTAACGAATAAAAAGACAATAAACTATTTGTCGCGCTTTATCAGGTTGCGTAACCTTATTGATGAAATAATATCCATTACCGATTCTGTTGATTTTCTCATCTAGTAATGTTCGATAGTTGGTACTATCAATTGGACATTTATTATCAGACCAAAAAATAATTTCGTTATCAGCAAAAACAAACACACTAGCACCAACAGGAAGTATTTTTTTCTGAAAGTAATTATTAGCAATTCTATTGTTTAAAACAGATTCCTTTAGACAATCGTTAAACGCGTTTTCAAAGGCTTTTACGCTATCAATCTTGCTCTTTAAAACTTTTTCAATAATAGATTTATCGGCTTCTGCTTTATGATTTTCATCTTGTTTATTGGCTTCTAATGAAATAGCAGCGATAACAAAAAGTGTTATCACTAAAAAGTAGCCTAATAAGCGATTCCCGATATTCATTTCCGTAAAAATAGGAAGGAATAAGGTTATTTAGAAGGTTTTCTCATTGTTTTATAAACTGATACAGGTTGAAAGCAATCAGTTTTTAATTACATAATTTAAGTAAATTTGTGGTATGAAAGCAATTATTAATAAGTCCAACACGATTACTGTTGAAGAAAATACAGGTGGAGCAATTTCAATCAACGAGAAACTATTTAATGGTGATATAAAGCAAGTCGGACCCTACTCTTATAATATTATTTATAATGGAGAGAGTATGAATGTAGAAGTGTTGATATCAGACGCAAAAAGTAAAAAGCATCAGCTTAAGATTAACGGAAAGGTGGTTGATATTCAGCTGGAAGATAAATACGATGAGTTACTTAAAAAATTAGGTATGGACGCAGCCTCTTCACAAAAGATTGGCGATTTAAAAGCTCCGATGCCTGGTTTAGTAGTAAACATTCCGGTTGCAGAAGGTGATGTAATCAAGAAAGGTGATGTACTGCTTATTTTAGAAGCAATGAAAATGGAAAATGCATTGAAGGCTGTTGCAGATGCTACTGTTAAAAAGATAATGGTCAAAACTGGTCAGGCAGTAGAAAAGAATCAGGTATTAATTCAATTAGTATAAACAAAACACTATGGATCGTCGTAATTTTTTAAAGAAATCAGGATTAGCAACTGCTGGATTAGTGGTGGCTTCTCAATTATCATCAGTAGAATCTTTGGCAGAACAAATCGAAAATGAAACACAGTTTTCTTTGCCAGCTTTGCCTTATGATTTCAAAGCATTAGAGCCACATATCGATGCTCTAACTATGGAGATTCATTATTCTCGTCATCATAAAGCATACGTTGATAATTTGAATAAAGCATGTGCAGATAATAAAATCAAAGCAGGATCTATTGAAGAATTGTTAGCCAACATTTCTAAATATCCAGCAGCAGTACGAAATAATGGCGGAGGACATTTTAATCACTCATTGTTCTGGCGTTTAATGCAACCTAACGGAGGCGGATTACCGACAGGTCCAATTGCTGAAGCGATTAATAGTAACTTTGGTAGTTTTGATGCAATGAAATTGAAATTTTCAGAGGTAGCAAAATCACGTTTTGGCTCTGGATGGGCTTGGATGGTTTTACGTGATGGGAAATTAGACATAGGTTCAACTCCGAATCAGGATAATCCACTGATGGATGTTTCTGAATTGAAAGGGAAGCCAGTTTTAGCGTTGGATGTTTGGGAGCACGCATACTATTTAAAGTATCAGAATAAGCGAGTGGATTATATCACTGCGTGGTTTAACACCATTAATTGGGATACTGTGAATGAGCTTTATGCCGCAAAGTAAAATGAGTCGAGTAATAATTTTATCGGTATTACTTTTCGCTGCTTGTTCATCTGTTAAAAAATCAACAGCGACAAAAGTTGATAATGAATTAAATCAGCTGGAACAACTTTTAAGTGGAAGTTTTAGTAGTGAATTGCAATCAAAAGAGGACACCAGCTATTTTAATATTAGTTTGGTTATGCTTCCAATTTGGATTAATAGAACGGATGGCAAATGGATGTATGTAGAACAAGCAATGTCGACAAAATTAGATAAGCCTTATCGCCAACGTGTTTACCATTTACAACATTCTGGAAAAAATACTTTTACTAGTGATATTTATACCATTAAAAATGCATTGACGTATGCAGGTTTACAAAATGATAAATCAAAACTAGAGAAACTATCATTCGATAGTCTTGAATTAAAGGATGGCTGCACTGTTACATTGATAAATAATAATGGTCTTTTTTCTGGATGCACTGATGGCCGAAGTTGTCCTTCAGATCTACGAGGTGCTAAATATGCAACTACAAAAATTACTTTGAAAAAAGGAGAACTTATTTCGTGGGATCAAGGTTTTGATGCTAACGATAAACAAGTTTGGGGTGCAACAAAGGGTGGATATATTTTTATCAAAAAGTAATTTCATTAGAATAAAAAAAGGGACTAGTCTTTCGATTAGCCCCTTTGGTTTTTATAAAGTAAGGTTAAACTAATGTAATCTCAAACTGTACCAGGTTAATGAACTCCTGAATACGTTCGTCAATTTCTCCTTCCGATAAACCTTCAATTCTTTCTAATCCGAATTTCTCTACACAGAATGAAGCCATTGCTGATCCGTGGATAACAGCGCGCTTCATGTTTTCAAAAGATATATCTCCTGTTGATGTGATGTAACCGATGAATCCACCAGCAAACGTATCACCAGCTCCTGTTGGGTCAAATACTTCTTCTAACGGTAACGCAGGTGCGAAGAATACTTCTTTCTCATGGAACAATAATGCACCATGTTCTCCTTTTTTAATGATAAGGAATTTAGGTCCCATCGTTAAAATTTTACGAGCCGCTTTTACTAATGAATATTCTCCAGTTAATAATCTTGCTTCTTCGTCGTTGATGGTTAAAACATCAACTAGTTTCATTGTTTCTAATAAATCATTCAACGCGACTTCCATCCAGAAATTCATCGTGTCCATTACGATTAACTTCGGACGATTTCTTAAGCCTTTGATTACCTTTTGTTGTAAGCTTGGCATTAGGTTGCCTAACATCAAATACTCACAATCTTGATATGATTCAGGGATAATAGGGTCGAAGTTGCTCAATACATTTAGCTGCGTATCCATCGTATCACGCGTGTTCATGTCTGCATGATACTTTCCTGACCAGAAGAAAGTTTTCTCGCCTTGTTTAATTTGCAAACCATCTGTGTTAATCCCTTTGCCTTTTAGCATGTCGATGGTTGCCTGAGGAAAATCTTCTCCAACTACCGAAACAAGGTTGATTTTATTTCTGAAATAACTTGCAGAAACGGAAATATAGGTTGCAGCTCCACCTATGATTTTATCTGTTTTCCCGAATGGGGTTTCAATGGCATCGAACGCAACCGTTCCAATGACTAAAAGACTCATAACAATAAATTTTTTAATGGGAAGCCCGAACTATTCAGACCTTAATCCGGGAGTCAAAGTTAAATAATTGAGTTGGATGGGCAATCGTTTTTTTGAATTCGATGGAAATTAATTTCAGTGGGATTAATGATTGTATAAGGCAGGGATGGTTGGCGCCTCAAATTAAACGTTTGTAAATACTTAATAACCGAATAATTATTTTTTACTCGCTAATTTTATCGCGGGAGGGGGCCCGGTGGCCCCCTGTTCGTCTTATTTGAAATCGCCGAATCTTCAAATTTTCAAATTAATTTCCATAGTTTTGGTTTTATGGCAAATACCGCGATTCCAATCATCGACCTTCATCTTTTCCTAGGTAACAATCCCGCAGAAAAAGCTTTAGTAGCAGCGCAAATTCACGAGGCCTGTAAATCATTCGGGGTTTTTTATTTAATCAATCATGGAATAGATGAAATCAATATTCTTCAAAACATGAAAGCGTTTTTTGATCGTTCATCCGACGAAAAAAATGAAATTAAAATTTCGAAACAAGGAATTGCTCGAGGTTATATTGGCATG
Source organism: Bacteroidota bacterium (assembly GCA_046303115.1). Classification (GTDB taxonomy): domain Bacteria; phylum Bacteroidota; class Bacteroidia; order AKYH767-A; family OLB10; genus CAINEC01. The sequence goes on from JBKCGZ010000011.1 coordinate 4,809, forward strand.
GGAGAAGAGAGTGGATCCGATGCGCTTGAAGTGAAAGAAGCTTTTTCGTATGGTTGCAAATGGCCATCTGATAAACCACTCGAAAATACTTTACAAGGAATTAATCGTTGGCCAGCGTCAAATAATTTACCCATTGGATGGAACACGTCGATGGAGGAGTTTTACTCGAAGATGATTGATGTAGCAGAAACACTTACTCGTGCATTCTCGCTCAGCTATGCTAACGACGAAAACTATTTAGGCAACTATTGCAATGGTGGAGATACGATTTCAATGATGCGTCTCTTTCATTATTTCCCTTATCACAAAGCCAATGAAAATTTTCCTGATCAACAAAATCGTATTGGCTCGAGTGCGCATACCGATTGGGGATTTCTCACGTTGATTTTACAAGAGCATCATGTTACGGGCTTGGAATTATTTCATAATAACGAATGGATGGAAGTGCCTCCAATGGAAGGTGCATTAACTGTAAACTGTGGTGATTATTTTTCGATGCTTACCAATGGCGAATATATTTCTCCTTTACATCGAGTAGTTTCAAGCGGTAAAGAAAGAATGTCGGCTGTACTATTTTATTATCCAGCATATGATGCAAAAATTCCAACTCTTACTAAGCAGAAATATAGCTTATTCGAAAATCAAGATATAAGTCAAGATGCTAGTGTAGATATTAATTCGATTAGCTTCGGTGAATTTATCGAAGAAAAATGGAAACAAGTAAGAAGATAAATTGTTGTTATTGAAGTATGGAAAACAATAAACTATCAAACTACGGGTATACTCTTTTCAGAGTAGGAATCCCTGCATTAATGCTTTTGCATGGTACGCACAAATTAGAAAAGTTAATGGCAGGTGGAGAAATTAAATTCATGGATTTTATGGGACTGGGCACCGAAACATCTTTGTTATTAGCTGTGATTGGTGAGTTA
>JBKCGZ010000012.1:0-19312 GCA_046303115.1 Bacteroidota bacterium
TTCTCTTTTTAGTTTTAATACATACGGGCTCTCATCATTATTTCGTAGTAATCCTGCAACACCAAATAACAATGACTCGATTTTTAATAGTTCGTTTGACTCTCTTTCGATGATAGTTAAAGGAATAGTTTCCGCAAGTAATTGTAAAGGCACCGCATTAACTTTAAATCCAAATGATTTTGCTAATAAATGATAAAATGATTCATCCCAATTATTTCTCGTTTGCTTCAGTTGATCAACGATGATTTTGTTTTTACTTTCCAACCGATCTATTAAACAAGAGGATAGCATTTGTTGAATAATCGTATTATCTAAATTTTCAAGATATGGCCTGCACGGATATACTATTGAACTTGATTGAAAGAATCGTTGGTATCTTGATAAGCTTTCCTGATAAAATCTACTTTGTAATGTGATAGTTGGAATAATGCTCTGGTCTTTTCGGTGGACGTTCATATCGTGAATTAACACCACATGTAAAATGACATTGTCGTAGCTGTGGTCGTCTTGATGTTTGTGCTTATACCAATCGCTGCTTTTAATATGTATTTCAATATTGCCGGCCCACAAAATATGATCAAGCATTATCTGACAATTAAAAAAGTCAGGTCCAGCATGGTGATTGTAATTCCCCTTATCAATTATTTGAATTGGTTGTCCATCTTCCGTTTTTAAGTCGGAAGTATTAAATAATTGTTCCTTCCAAACAAAATGTAAAAAGTCCTCTTTCATAGTAGCTATTAAAGAGGACAAAACTATAATCGAGTAGTTCGATTATTCGGTTATTAAGTATTTACAAACGTTTAATTTATTTCAGCAATAAACTGATTTAAAATCTGCCTGCTCAATTATTAAACAGATGCAAATTCAAGATAGGGTTTTTGATTTGGTATTTCACCAAAAATTTTATTCAAACTATGAAAGCGGTAGTCGAATATTTTCTTGAGTTGTGATTTAATAAAAACCTGGTTCATAATATCACCGATAAATCCAAGTGGTATTTTATAATGCACTACATCTAACATTTCAACGCCACCTTCAACTTCTCTCAAGGAGTGTTTGTGATGCCACATGGTATAAGGGCCAAAACGTTGTTCATCTACAAAAAAATGGGGTGCATTCACATGCGTTATTTCTGTAACCCATCCAGTAGTAACAAACGGGACCGGTTTTACTTTATAAGTAATAATCATTCCAGCAAACATTTTGTCTCCATCAGTATAGCCTGAAGTAATGTCAAAGCCCATATACGGCGGGGTGATTTTTTTTAGATTATCAGGACTGGATAAAAATGCCCATGCTTCTTCAAGAGTGCAAGGCAAAGTTTGCTTGGTAGTTAAAATATGTAAGCTCATTTCTTTTGTTTTTTACATGCATTAGAGCAGTAAATCACTTCGTCCCAGCATTTCTCCCATTTTTTTCTCCATGTAAATGGCCGATTACAAACTGTACAAAGCTTAGAAGGTAAATGCTCTTTTTTTACGCCTCTCATGGTTACTGAACAAAGCCAATGAAAAAATGTTTTGTTTTTAATTTTTAAAGTGAGCCCAATTTGTTGTGGTTTATTCTATAATTTTGTCAAAACCCAATCATCTCATGCCACATAGTGCCACTACCGCCAAATATATTTTTGTAACAGGTGGAGTTACCTCCTCATTAGGTAAAGGAATTATTTCTGCTTCATTAGCTAAATTATTGCAATCAAGAGGTTATCGAGTAACGATTCAAAAGCTTGATCCCTATATTAATGTGGATCCAGGGACGTTGAATCCTTATGAGCATGGCGAGTGTTTCGTAACTGATGATGGCGCTGAAACAGATTTGGACCTTGGCCATTATGAGCGTTTTTTAAATACTCCTACATCTCAAGCCAATAACGTTACAACCGGAAAAATTTATCAAACGGTAATTAATCGCGAACGCGAAGGAGCTTATTTGGGTAAAACCGTTCAGGTTATTCCTCATATTACCGATGAAATTAAAAGACGAATTAAGCTTTTAGGTGAAACTGGGCAGTTCGATATTGTAATTACTGAAATTGGTGGAACAGTGGGTGATATTGAATCGCTTCCATATATTGAATCAGTTCGTCAATTAATCTGGGAAATCGGATCTTCCAATGCAGTAGTAATTCATTTGACATTACTGCCGTACCTATCTACCACCGGCGAATTAAAAACTAAACCTACGCAGCATTCAGTAAAAACATTGTTGGAATATGGTATTCAACCTGATGTTTTAGTTTGCCGAACAGAAAAGCATATGAGCCACGATTTACGTCGTAAAATAGCGTTATTCTGTAATGTAAATGTAAATGCAGTTATTGAATCTGTTGATGCGTCTACCATATATGAAGTTCCTCTTTTAATGATGAAAGAACAGCTCGATAAGGTCGTAATGAATAAATTAAAACTGCCTTCGAAGCAAGAACCCGATATGCAGGCTTGGAAGGATTTCTTAGGCAAACTAAAAAATCCCGTTCGTGAAATTAAAGTGGGCTTAATTGGTAAATACATTGAATTAAAAGATGCTTATAAATCAATCGTTGAATCATTTATTCATGCGGGTGTTGCCAATGAATGTAAAGTAGAATTGGTTTGGATTCATTCTGAAAAAATTGATAATGATAACGTGAAGCAGCAGCTAAAAGGACTAAATGCAATTTTAGTTGCACCTGGGTTTGGCGAGCGAGGATTTGAAGGTAAAATTACGGCTATAAAATTTGCCCGCGAAAACAATGTTCCGTTTTTAGGAATATGTCTCGGAATGCAATGCGCTGTTGTTGAATTTGCTCGTAATGTACTAGGCTTAAAAGGAGCTCATTCTACTGAGATGGATGTTAAAACAAAACATCCTGTTATCGATATGATGGCAGATCAGAAAACTGTGAAAGCAAAGGGTGGTACAATGCGTTTAGGAGAATACCCTTGTAACATTACTAAAGGAACTAAAGCATTTAGTGCCTATGGAAAGGTTAAAGTAGCAGAGCGTCATCGTCACAGATATGAGTTTAATAATGCTTATCTAAAGAATTTTGAAACTGCTGGTATGACGGCTTCAGGTATTAATCCAGATACAGGATTAGTTGAAATTGTGGAGGTTAAAAATCATCCTTGGTTTGTTGGAGTTCAATTCCATCCCGAGTATAAGTCCACTGTTATCAAGCCTCATCCATTGTTTGTAAGATTTGTGAAAGCTGCTTTAGAAAACTAAAATCTAATATCCCTAGGTATTTAAGGCCGGAGGTCAGTTTCCTTTGTATATTTGCGCCTCAATATTCAAATTTCATGGATCGTAATTCACTTCTTGGACTTGTACTAATCGGAGCTATTTTAATTGGCTACTCTTATTTAACAGCTCCATCAGCGGAACAATTAGCAGCTCAACAAAAAACGCAAGATAGTATAGCATTAGTTGAAAAGAATAAAAAAACAATTGTTGATATTAAGCGTGCGGAAATAAAAGTAGCCGACACTAATTCGGTTGTTGCTGATACATTAATTGATTCATTAGTTACTCAAGAATTATCAAACAAATATGGCGTTTTTGCTAGTGCAGCAACATCGGATACTTCTGTTTATACTTTAGAGAATAAATTAATTAAAGTTAATATTTCATCTAAAGGTGGTAAAGTAAAATCAGTACAATTAAAAAACTATAAAAACTGGGAAGGTAAACCAGTTACCTTGTTTGAAGGCGACTCTTCAGAGATGGCTTTGAATTTTTTTGCTAACAATCGAAGTATTTCTACTAAAGATTTATTCTTTGCCGGTATCAAATCAAACAATACAATCGCAATGCGATTATACGCGGGCTCTCAGGATAAATACATTGAGTTTCTTTACACACTTAAAGATGATGATTATAAACTTGGTTATAAAGTCAATTTTGTTGGATTAAATGAAATAATTGCACGCAACACAAATTATGTTGAATTATCGTGGAAGCAATTGATGAAGAATCAGGAAAAGGACATGAGTATGGAAAGAGCTAACTCAACCATTTATTTCATGTTCACTGATAATGAAGTTGATTACTTAACGGAGACTAGCGACGAATCAAAAGACCTAACAACGAAAGTGAAATGGGTAGCAATGAAGCAACATTTCTTTACTCAGGTTTTAATTGCTGATAACGAATTTGAAAAGCCAACACGTGTTGAAACTAAAAATGGAACAGAAGGCGATTCATTCGTAAAATCAACTAAAGCATCCTTCACGCTTCCGTATTCACATAATGCGCAAGAGTCGTTTGGAATGCATTTTTACTTCGGTCCAAATCATTATCAAATATTAAAATCTCAAGGAAATAATCTTGAAAAACAAATTCCTTTAGGTTGGGGTATTTTTGGGTGGGTGAACCGTTTTATCGTGATTCCAATTTTCAATTTCTTGAATGGATTCAATTGGAGTTATGGGATAATAATTTTAATTCTAACTATCGCAATTAAAATTTTATTGCTGCCATTGACTTTCAAAGCATATCTATCGCAAGCAAAAATGAAAGTGTTGAAGCCAGAGGTGGATGAAATTCAAGGTAAGTTTAAAGAGGAGCCAATGAAGTTGCAGCAAGAAATGATGGCGCTCTATCGAAAGGCTGGTGTGAGTCCGCTTGGAGGTTGCTTGCCAATGTTACTTCAAATGCCAATTCTAATTGCGATGTTCCGATTTTTTCCACAGTCAATTGAGTTGCGTCAGCAAAGTTTCTTGTGGGCTACCGATTTAAGTACATACGATTCAATTCTTGATTTATCATTTACCATTCCGTTCTACGGAGATCACGTTTCATTATTTACTTTATTAATGACGGTTTCTACATTATTGATTACAAAAGTGAATAGTAGCAGTCAAATGACCAATCCTCAGATGAAATGGATGATGTATTTGATGCCAATTGTTTTCTTAGGTGTTTTCAATAGTTATTCTGCTGGATTAAGCTACTATTATTTCCTTGCGAATATGATTAGTATTGGTCAGCAGTATTTATTCAGATCTTTTGTGAATGAAGATGAAATCCATCGTAAGATCCAGGAGAATAAAAAGAAGCCTACTAAAAAATCTAAGTTCCAACAGCGTTTGGAGAAGATGGCTAAGGATAGAGGCATGCAGTTGCCAAAATAAAATTTATGTTACGTAATTCTGTTTTTCTTGTAATTGTTTTCTTTCTCGGATGTAACTCTTCAAAGCAAATCAATTCGTCTCCCCAATTACTTTTTTCAATTGAAAAAGGTCCTTGCTTTGGCGCTTGTCCAGAATATAAATTGGAGGTGTTTAACAACGGAGATGCTCATCTGACAGGAATTCGGAATGTAGCTCAAGTGGGAGAGTTTAAAACGCATATACCAGATTCTCTACTTAGTGAAATGAAAAAATCAATTGGTGCAATGGATATTGCTTCCTTAGATACCAATTATGTAAATAAATACCTGACTGATTTCCCTGCTATCGATTTATATTTCGATTTAAAATCCCGTAGAAAGCACATTCATATCTTTCACGAACAGCCACCAAAGGAAATAGATGACCTCCTTCGACGCATTGAAGGATTCGAAAATGCCATTAATTGGGAAAATACCAACTAATATCAGTTTCTCTTCTTTTGCACAATAAAGGCAATTCCTTAAATTTGCCATCTAAATAATATGTAATTATGTCAACTGATTTCTTACCACTCAACGGAACCGACCACATCGAATTTTATGTTGGAAACGCTAAACAAGCGGCATACTATTATCAACATGCTTTTGGGTTTGAGCTCGTAGCTTACGCAGGTCCAGAAACAGGCATCAGAGATAGAGCTTCTTATGTACTACAACAAGGTAAAGTTCGCTTTGTATTAACCACCGCTTTACAACCTGATCATGAAATTACGCGTCATGTGGCGCAACACGGCGATGGTGTGAAAGTGTTAGCATTGTGGGTAGATGATGCTGAAAAATCGTATTACGAAACGATGTCGCGCGGGGCAAAATCACATACTGAACCTCATACAATCTCTGATGATAATGGTGAAGTCAAGATTTCTGCTATCCATACTTATGGCGATACCATTCACAAATTTATTGAGCGCAAGAATTATAACGGACCATTTCTTCCAGGATATAAAGTGGCAAAGTCGAACTTTAAAACTAAACCAGTAGGATTTGAAGTAGTTGATCATTGTGTAGGAAATGTGGAGTTAGGTAAAATGAACGAATGGGTGAAGTTTTACGAAGATGTAATGGGATTCAAAATGATTATCACGTTCGATGATAAAGATATTTCTACTGAATACTCTGCTTTGATGAGCAAGGTTGTTTCAAATGGAAATGGATTTGTTAAATTCCCAATTAACGAGCCTGCAGAAGGAAAGAAAAAATCGCAAATTGATGAATACCTGGAATTTTATCATGGAGCAGGAGTTCAGCATATGGCTATTTTAACGAATGATATCATCGATACAGTAACTGAATTAAAAGAAAGAGGAGTGGAATTTTTAACTGTTCCTTCAACCTACTATACTGATTTGTTGGATCGCGTTGGAAAAATCGACGAAGACTTAGAAACCTTATCTAAGCTAGGTATCCTGGTGGATCGTGATGATGAAGGTTACTTACTTCAATTATTTACAAAGCCTGTGGAGGATCGTCCAACAGTATTTTTTGAAATTATCCAACGTAAAGGTGCCAAGTCTTTCGGAAAAGGAAACTTTAAAGCACTTTTTGAAGCGATTGAAAGAGAGCAAGCCCTTAGAGGTAACTTGTAATTGATTAAAAACTAATGATAAAGCCAGTCAAAACGACTGGCTTTATTTATTTATACCAATTGAAACCTAATGGCAAATTGATAGTATAAGGGCGAAGCATTTTTAAAATAAAATAATTGTATTATGAGTCGCTCAATAAGAATTCGCCAGCAGCTAAAGCAAAAGACAAGCTTAAAAATGGCCATTGTTGCCGCAACAGCATCTATCACTGGATTAGTGGTATTACTGATCGTTGTGTTTAATATGTCGCAAAACGAAGAAGGTCATGCAGCTCAATCTGCCATGACTTTCAAAACGGCTGAAACATTTCAAGAAACCAGCTCTATTTTAAGAGGTAGCTCCAACCAAAAGGTAATCAAGGTAATTGTTGAAACCGTTGGTTCAGGTAAAGCTGTTAAAATGGCAGCAATGAAATTCTCTGCTAAAGGAACTACTCTTCCGGTTGAACAAAATATTGAGAATGCAAGGTTATGGTTTACCGGTAATGACCCTAACTTCATTCCATCTCAACAAGTAGGCTTAACGATTTCGAAATTGTCGGACCGACCGTTTGAAATTGTGACGAATCAGGATTTACTTACAGGAAAAAACTATTTCTGGCTTACTGTAGATGTAAAGCCTGATGCTAATTATTCTTCTGCAGCAATTGATGCAACTTGTGAGGACTTTAGAATAGGTGCAATCTCTTACCAGCCTTTAATTAGCGATCCATTAGGAAAAAGATTTATCGAAGCAAATATTCCATACTATTCAACAGGAAATTATTCTGTAAATAATGTAAACGCGTGGAATAGTCGTCGAGATGGAAAGGGTATTCCTCCAAAACAGTTGCATGCTTCACGTAATAGTTATTTTATTCAGGCTGGACATCGCATGATTTCAAGTACAGGTACATCTTTACAAACTTTAATTGTAGAGCGTGGAGGAGATTTGCGTATCACTGCTCCGCTTCGTTTAAACAACATGAGTGTCGCATATGGTGGTGTATTAGAAAATGATATGCCGGAGAGAGGATTTCATTGCTTCAATTTTTTTAATATGGAAAACGGAAGTAGTTATATACATAATACAACAGGTGATATTCCAGGCGCGACATGTAATTTCGAACCTAATTCAAATCAAACTTTTTTTCAATTAGGCAAATTGAATATTGAAAATCCAATTACCTGGGGTAATGTAAATCTTGATTTGCAAAACGATGGCCTTACAAATATTAAAGGAGCATTTAATCATGTGTTAGGAAATTTAGAAATTAGAAGAACAGGCGCTACTAGCGGTTTCTGCGCAGTTGAAGGAAGTGATAAAATGGATATCGATGGCTCTTTAATTATTACTGGAGGAGAGTTTAAAGGAGTAAAGTCTGCTTCGAATGATAAATTGATAATTAATATTGGAAAAAACCTTGTTATTAATGGAGGTTATTTCTCCGATACGGATGTTTTAAATAATTCAGGCAGTACATGCATGAATGTATCTGGTGATGTAATGATGCTCGCAGGAACATTTAACATGACAAGAGGAACTGAGTCCATTTTAAAATTTGAAAAAGGGAAATCTTCTAAGTGGATTCAAAAGTCTGAAACAAATGTGATTTTGGGTGATATATTAGTTACGAAAAATCATGAATTACAAATTAAGTCTGAAACGATGGGCGATATTACAGCAGGTCATAAATTAACTGTTGAGCCTAATGCGTCAATTATGTGTGGCAGCGCAGTGATTTATGGAGAAGGTGAGTTTCATTTATCAGATCAAAGCATCATTGGTATTGGTCATCCACAAGGACTTGCATCAAAAGGTCAGAAAGGAAATATACGTACTGCTGAAAGGTATTTTAGCTCTGGAGCAACGTATGTTTATTATACCCAATCTCAACCCCAGGAAACAGGAGTTTTCTCTACAACGCCTAACGATAAAACAATTCGTTGCCTTGTTTTAAATAAAGAAAAACCGGGCTTAGCATTAACGCTTTCATCTGATTTAGTTATTTCAGATAAAATTCAAATTCAAAAAGGCGATTTAAAGGAAGGAGATTACGATTTACAATTACCGTCAGTATCAGCAAAAAACTAAAATATGAAGAACTTTATCTAGATGCCCTTTCTAAACGAGAGGGCATTTTTATTTCAATTAACATACTCCCGTTAATAAGACATTTAGTAAACTGAATTTGCACTTACTCAATATTCTTACTTTGCAGTGTAATTGTATTATTGGCTAATTGAGAAATTATATGACGGTAAAGAATAAGTTGAAGTCCAAACAACAGCAAATGCTGGAGCTTTTAGATCAGATTGCTGACACAGGAAAATCGCTTGGTATCATTCTTCAAAACACAGAAGATACAGAGATGGACGGACGCACAGTTGTTGTGAATGGAAAGCGTATGGTGAATTATACCTCATGCAGCTATTTAGGACTAGAGTTAGATAAACGATTAATAAAAGGATCCGTTGATGCAACTACTCGTTACGGGACACAATTCGCTTCGTCTCGTTCATATCTTTCAATGACATTGTACAGCGATGTAGAAAGAATGCTTTCGGAAATTTTTAAAATGCCAGTTGCACTTTCTCAAACAACTTCACTCGGACATATTTCAAATATTCCAATTCTTGTTGGCGATAATGATGCGGTTGTAATGGACATCAGCGTACATGCAACAGTGCAAGAAGCTGTTATGCTTTTACACGAAAGAAAAATTACAATTGATCGTGTGCGCCATAATCGAATGGATTTGTTAGAAGAAAAAATTATTGAACTCTCTAAGACACATGAAAAAATATGGTACATGGCCGATGGAGTTTATTCCATGTTTGGTGATGCAGCTCCATTAGACGAATTAAAAAATCTATTAGATAAGTACGAGCAATTTTACTTGTATATTGATGATGCACATGGTATGAGCTGGTCGGGAGAAAATGGGGCAGGCTATGTGTTCTCAAAATTGAGTTACCATCCCAAAATGTATTTTACTACATCGTTAGCAAAAGGCTTTGGTGCTTCGGGTGGGGTACTTGCATTCCCTGAAAAAACAAATTATCATCGCGTTCATGACTACGGTCGTACATTTATTTTCTCTACGCAATTAGCACCTCCTATTCTCGGAGCTATTAAAGCTTCTGCGGAATTGCATTTATCAAATGATATTGTGAAAATGCAAGAAGAGTTAAAAGAGAAAATCGACTATTTTAATGAAACTGCAAAAGCATTAAATGTTCCATTGCATTCTGAAACAGCAACACCTGTTCGCTTTATTGCTCTAGGAAAACCACAAGTGGGATATAACTTAGTAACTCGATTAATGAATAGCGGATTGTATACGAGTCTTTGTGTTTATCCTAGTGTATCATACAACAATACAGGTATTCGTATCGCTATTACGCGCCATCTTACGAAAGATGATATTTACAATTTGTTGAATACCATCGCTCAACTTTTACCAGAAGTGCTTGCTGAGTGTGGCTCAAGCTTTAAAGAAATCAATCGCTATTTTAAACTAACGGAGAATTAATTTGCTGATGCCGGAAACTCACAAAGCTTCCAGTACTCTGTTATTAATTTAAATGTTCCTTCAAATTCAGATAAGTCAACTGGCTTGAGAATATAACCTGCAACGTTATGCTCATATGAATCTTTAATATCTGATTCATCGCTGGAAGTAGTTACCATAAAAACAGATAAGTGCTTAAGGTCAGGATTATTTCTAATTTCCTTTAAAAACTCAATGCCGTTCATTTTAGGCATATTAATATCTAACAATACTATCTGAGGGAAAGGTTGTAAACGATCCTCTCCATTACTTCCAATAAGCTTATTTAAGGCATCTTCTCCATCAAAGGCATGATGTAATGAACCAACAATATCAGTTTTCTTTAAAACGCGCTCAACAACCATTTTATCTACTGAATCATCCTCGATGTGGAGTAAATGGAATTTTTTATCTGCCATAATATTGTTTTTTTCAAAAGTAACATATTACTTTCACAATCGTAAAACGCAAACTTTAGAAGTTATCAGCTATCTAAAGTTAAAATGTTAAGGTAATTATGAATCTTCAAAACCTTGTACAAGACAAGTTTTATCGTGCAATTCCTGATGATCAGCTCATCAAGAAACAGCGATATAATTTGTTTAGGGCAACGTCCATAGTCGGGGCAATTTCCTGCTTTATTTTTATTCTTCAGAGTTTAACTGTCTATTCTTTAGCTCATCCAGTTGTGTATTTAACATTAACAATGGGTGCTATTTTTATTGCCAATATGGTCTTGTTACCTTATCACAAAAGGGCAAAAATCGCCTACTTGATTTTAAGTATAACATCGACATTTATTATCCATCTTAATATGTATCCTGCAGGAGGTATTAAAGCTTCTGCTGCGCTTTATTTTGCTCCTATTATCTTGATGATTTTTATGTTGCTGGGAAATAGATTTGGACAAATATTTTTTGCTATTGTAGTTCTTAATGCAGCTTATTTTTATTTTATTTCGGAATACACTAATATCACTTCTTACGATTTGATAGGCGACACATCACATTATATCAACGTCGACTTCCTCGTAACAAGTGTATTTGCCTTTTTAATTCTAGGTGTCCAAATGAGTTATTTGGAGTCCGGTAAAAACGAAGTTATCGAACGTATAACTCAACAGACAGAAGAGTTGAAATTGAAAAACAAGGAATTAAATAAACTTTCAATTGTAGCTAGTAAAGCCGAAAATAGTATCATCATTACCGATGAAAAAGGTAATATTACTTGGGTCAATGATGGATTTATTCGCTTGTCTAATTTTAATTTGGATGATGTAACAGGAAAAAATGTGTTGTTATTTTTCGCTGGAAAAAATACAGATGAAAATACTTTGAAGGAAATAAATGCAGCTATTGAAGAATCAATTTCTTTCTCGGGTGAACTTCTTAGATATAAAAAGAATGGTAAATCTTTTTGGTCACAGATAACAATGACACCTATTGAAGAAGATGAAGCAAATGCTAAGCAGTATATCTTCATCGAAAGTGATATCACGCCTCGAAAAATTGCTGAAGAAAAAATGATTCAGTATAACAACAGTCTAGAAAAATCGAATAAAGAGCTTGATAAATTTGCGTATGTAGTATCTCATGACTTGAAAGCTCCTTTGCGTGCAATCGGAAATTTGACTGGGTGGATTGAAGAAGATATGGGAGATAATTTGCCAGATTCTATCAAACCTCATTTTGATGTGATAAAAGGTCGAGTAGTAAGAATGGAAGGATTAATCGATGGTATTTTAGAATACACTAAACTCACTAAGAAAGAAGGAGAGTTGTCTATGGTTGATACTAGTTTTTTACTCAAAGAATCATTTGATTTAGTAGGCTCTTCTGAAAATATTATCCTTCATTTGAATGATGATTTCCCAATCTTAAAAACAGAAAAAATAAAACTAGAGCAAATCTTTATGAACTTATTTAATAATGCCATTAAATATAATGATAAAGAAGATAAGCAGGTCTGGGTTGGTTGTAAAGATATAGGCGATTCATTTGAGTTTTATGTGAAAGATAATGGACCTGGAATTGAAGAAAAATACCATGATAAAATTTTTGTAATCTTTCAAACATTAAATGCCCGCGATCAGATTGAAGCCCGAGGAATTGGATTAGCAATCGTTAAAAATATTATCGATGAGGCTGGAGGAAATATCTGGGTTACATCTCAAAAAGGATTAGGTGCCACCTTTACTTTTACATGGCCAAAGCAAAAAAGAAGGGTAGAGCAAAAACTGATGATCGACGATTATGATCAAGCATGAAACATTCTAACTGATCATTCGTAGCAAGGAGAAAATAAAAGTTATGGCAAATTCATCTTCTTTCTCCGTTTATCAGCAATTGCAAGCGCACATTCGTTTAATCAAGGAGTTGTTAAATGAAATTGATCCTTCTCAACGTGCTATTTTTATAAATGAATTATATGCAGGATTTCTTGATAAATCTGCTCCAGTCAAATCGCATCAAGAGTATAATGCCATTAGAAGCAATGTTCTTTCAAGAGAAAAAACTTCTTTATCACCTGAACAGCAAAATCTCATTTCGAAACTATCGGAAGCAACTAATAAAATGTATGCTTTGATGAAGTCAAATTCAAAGTGATTCTAATAATTCTAAAAACAAATCCATTCCTTTTCGCGCTTCATCCGTAAGTTGATATTGGATATACTTTGTTAAGTAATCCCTGCCTGAAATATCACTTTCGGTATTAATACTATCGCAATAACTATCTATTTCTAATAGACTGCTTTTAAATGCATCATTAAGAAATTTAACTAAGTCATCATCGATTTTTTTATTGGCCACCCAACACGCAAAAACAAAAGGTAATCCCGTATGATTTTTCCAGTGTTCAGAAAGGTCGTAAACGCACTTGTATTGATGATAGTTTTTCAAAGCGCGATCTCCAATGATTACGATTGCTTCATTTTGTTTTGGTTGTAAGAAGTCGGAACCTTCTTCTTTCCAGCTAACTACTTTTTTCCAATAATCACGCATCAGAATTTTTGCAAGTGCAACGGATGTCCTCGATTGATTATCTTGATAAATAGTCTCAATCTCATCGATAGGATAGTTACTCACTAATAATACCGATGCAACTTTTCCATTACCAGCAATGCAATAGTCAGAGATGATTTCTGCATTGGGAACCTTTTGAATCATCGCTATCGGAATTAATCCAATATCAACACTGCCATCAATTAATTTTGAAGCACATTCAGAAGGAATGTCTTTACTTACAATAAGCTCATTGTTTGGGGCTTTCTCCAATCCGTTTACAAAAGGAATTGAATTGAGATAGGATACAACAGAAATTTTCACTTTGTCTTTCTCCACAATTTTAATGAAGTATTTTAAATACTAGCTCTCTAAGCAAGTCGCCGTCTGATGTACTTGTATTATTAAATCCTTTCGATTTTAAATCATATTCTCTAAGGAAACTTATGATTGTAGCGGTTTTATTAATGGAGTAATTTCTTGCGGCATTTTCATATTCTCGTACAAAGTAGGGGTTGACTTTTAATTTCGCTGCAACATTTCCTTGTGATCTATCAGCGAGTGTATGATAAAGCATGATTTTAGAGAAATAGGAAAACAAATTATAAATTGTCAAAACAAAAGGATTGCTTTTAGGATTTGCTCTGAAGTAATTTACAATCTGTGTTGATTTAATTACATCTTTTCTTCCAAGTGCATTTTGTAATTCAAAAATATTGAAGTCCTTACTGATGCCAATGTTTTTCTCGATATGAGAAGCATCTATTGTTGTTCCTTCACTCAGTGTAATAGTTAATTTACCAATTTCATTAACCACTTTCGATAAATCATTACCGAGATAATCCGACATTAGTTTTGCAGCAGCAGGAGCAATTTTGTACTTCCTTGATACAATATACTTTTCAATCCATTCCATTAACCTGCTGTCTTGAATTTTCTTAGAATCGAAAACAACTCCCGACTTTTCAATCGCCTTATACGATTTACTTCGCTTATCTAGTGTTTTGTATTTATAACAAAAAACTAAAATGGTGCTTGGTAATGGATTACTTAAATAATTAATAAAAGGATCAGCATCTTTTCCTTTGTCTGAATCATCATCATCTGATTTGCCTCTTGAAAATGCTTTGAAATCCTGTGCTTCTTTTACAATAATTACCTGATAATTTCCCATCATAGGAAATCCTTTAGCCAAGCCAGTTAATTGTATTTTGTCTATATCACGACCATAAACAATCGATTGATTAAACCCTTTCTCAGCTTCATCTAGAATCGTGTTTTCAATTAGATCAGATAACTCATCAATATAATAAGGCTCTTCGCCTTGCAATAAATAAACAGGACTATATTTTTTAGCCTGAATATCTCTATAAATTTCATCAAAACTCTTTGCTGCCACTGGAAATTAATTTAGAAGCGTAAATGCTTAACCGTTAGTCCGTGATTGATTAACTCGTTCAATGAAGCAATACCAATCTTTAAATGCTCTTCTACAAATTGCTGAGTAACGATATTGTCGCTGGAAGAAGTTTTTATTCCCTCAGGAATCATTGGTTGATCTGAGACCAATAGTAGCGCTCCAGAAGGAATTTGATTTGCAAATCCAACGGTGAAAATAGTTGCTGTCTCCATATCAATTGCCATTGATCTGGTTGTTTCCAGATACTTCTTAAATTCTTCATCATGCTCCCAAACTCGTCTGTTGGTAGTGTATACTGTACCTGTCCAATAATCTCTATCAAAATTCCTGATGGTTGTTGAAACCGCTTTCTGAAGACTAAAAGCAGGTAGAGCAGGTACTTCAGCAGGAAAATAATCGTTGGAAGTTCCTTCCCCTCTTATAGCTGCAATTGGAAGAATTAAATCACCTAATTGATTTTTCTTTTTTAAGCCTCCACATTTGCCTAAAAACAAAACGGCATTCGGATTAATAGCACTTAATAAATCCATTATTATAGCCGCATTTGGACTACCCATTCCGAAGTTGATGATTGTTATTCCTTGAGCAGATGCCGATGGCATTGGCTTATCGCTACCAATCACAGGCACATTGTACATTTCCGAAAATAAGGTAACATACTTTTGAAAGTTGGTTAACAAGATGTACTTACCAAAATCTTCTAACGCTCTACCCGTATAACGAGGTAGCCAATTGTCAACTATTTCTTTCTTGTTTTTCATTTCATAAAGGATTAAAAAATAAACTAAATTTGTTCAATAGATGGAATCTGAATTCTTACCACTTAATTTACCCGAGTTTCAATTCAATGTTCAGTCCCAAGGACAAAGTAAGCAAATTTTTGACTTCGTTCGTAGAAGATTTGTATCACTTACCCCTGAAGAATGGGTGCGACAACATTTTGTTCGTTTTATGGTCGATTACCACTCTTATCCGCTTTCCTTATTTGCCATTGAAAAGCAAGTAATTGTTAATGGATTAAAGCAAAGGGCAGATGTTGTAGTTTATAATAAGGCCGGTAAACCATGGTTGATTGTAGAATGTAAAGCACCTACAGTTAAGTTGGATGAGGATACCCTTCATCAAGTTGTAAGATATAATCTAACGCTTAATGTGCCCTATCTTGTTTTAACAAATGGAATTGAACATTTTTGCCTCGAGTATCAAAATGAGGCTTTCGTGTTTTTACCTGAATTGCCTTGCTATCCGAATTTATAATATTAAACTAAAAAAAGTATACACCTGCGATGAGAGAATTTGCCGATAATAAAAATCAAAATCAAAATGAAAACTTGATTTATGGAACACGTGCAGTTTTAGAGGCAATTCGATCTGGAAAGGAGATTGAAAAATTGTTTGTTCAAAGTAATTTGAATAATCCGTTAATCAAAGAACTTAAGACTGAACTAAAATCAAACAACATTCACTTTCAATTAGTGCCTATTGAAAAGCTTAATCGATTGACAAGAAACAATCATCAAGGTGTTGTTGGTTTCGTTGCTGAGATAAGTTATTATACAATTGAAGATGTCGTGCCTCAGCTTTTTGAAAAAGGTAAAAATCCAATTATAATTATTTTAGATCGAATTACAGATACCCGTAATATGGGAGCAATTGCACGAACGGCTGAATGTATGGGTGCATCTGCCATTGTTATCCCTTCTCGCGGATCTGCGATTATTAATGCCGATACTGTAAAAACTTCTGCAGGTGCCTTACATTATATTCCTATTTGCAGAGAGGATAATTTAAAGGTTGTAATCGATTATTTGAAAGAGTCGGGAATATCGATTGTGGCTTGTTCAGAAAAAACAAATGAAACAATATATCAGGCTGATTATTCAAAACCTGTTGCTATCATTTTAGGTAGTGAAGAGAATGGTATCTCTGGTGAATACATGAAACGTGCTGATGCTATTGTTAAGATACCGATGTCGGGTAAAATAGAATCATTGAATGTATCTGTAGCTGCAGGTATGATACTTTCGGAAGTAGTTCGTCAAAGAAGTTAATCATGAAACAGTTTTTTAAAGACAATGGCTTACTGATTTTTATTTTATGCGTTGGTGTTGCCATGCGCTTTTATCATTTTGCCGATTGGTCTTTATCAAACGATGAGTTAAGTGCATTATCACGTTTGCAATTTGAAAATTTATCATCAGTAATTGAAAATGGTGTTCGTTTAGATGATATGCATCCAATGGGAGTGCAAGTATTTTTATGGTTTTGGACAAAGCTATTTGGAATTACTCCATTTGTCGTTCGATTGCCATTTGTAATTCTTGGATGTTTTTCGTTAGTATTATTTTATTTAATTGCAAGAGAATGGATAGGCGTTAATCGTGCATTGCTTGCATTGTCAATTTTCGCATGTTCTCAATTCCCTATTTTGTATAGTCAACTGGCACGTCCATATTCGCCAGGTTTGTTTTTTTCTTTATTGTTTGTACTTGCGTGGACAAAAATTGTGTTGAAAGATAAGAGTGAAAACGTATTGTTTACCAAATGGAATATATTTTTAGTGTTGGGTGGAGTAGGTGCTATGTATTCGCATTATTTCAGTTTCTTGTTTGTTGGTTTAGTCGGACTCGCAGGTTTCTTTTTTATTAATGAAAATAAGAAGAGACTATTTTATTTGATTTCTGGAGCATTAATGTTTTTGTTGTACATTCCTAATTTCAATGTGTTTTTGACACATTTTAGCGTTGGTGGATTAGGTGGTGATGGTGGTTGGTTAGGCCCTCCAGGGCAATATGCAATCTTTGAGTTTTTGTTTTACTCGTTCAATAATGATTGGATTTTAGTTACCTATTTGATGGCAATAGTTTTTACAGCATTATCATTGAATAAATTCAAGTTGGATAAAAAGAAAATATTTTTTCTTTCAATTATTCTCGGACTATTGCCGGTTTTGATTGCATATTTTTACTCGTTATTTAAAAATCCGGTATTTCAATATTCGATTCTTATTTTCGGTTATCCATTAATTATCATAGGAGTCGCTTCGTTAATCGATTTTCGAAATACCAGGTATTCTAAGTTGGCTGTATTATTAACTACATTATTGTTTTTTTATAGTTCTACATTTTCTAAGAAATATTATAGTACGGAACAGTTCGCAGTGTTTAAAAATTTAGTCGCTGATGTTATAGCGTACACTCAGAAATACGGAGAAAATAATATTGAATATACCGCTAATGTAATCAAGCCATATTATTTTAATTATTACTTCGTCGATGATGCATTGAAATCAAAATTCGTACAGTATCGATGTAATGATAATTCAACCTATCAAGAGGTGGATAGTATTTTACAATCATCAACAAAGAAATATTTTCTACACGCATGGAGTAATAACTATCATGCTCCTGAACTTGAATTTCGAATTCGCAAATATTTTCCGTATCTCATTAAGCAAGACATACATTTTAATTCCGGGATTTATCTTTTCGCTAAAGAGATGTCTGATGATAAGAACATTTCAAATGTAATATTCGAAGAGAAAAATGATTTTGAAAAAAATTATTGGAATTTAGATGAGAAATTGTTCAGGTTGTCCGATGATGCAATTAGTGAAAGTCGTGTTTCAATTGTTGATTCTTCATTGGAATATGGTGCAACATATACAAATTCACTGCAGCAAATTAGGCTTGCTAAGAATAAATCATTAGTGGTTGAATTAAAAGTTAAATCAGAAAAGCTACCCGCATTCGATAAATTTATGCTAGTAGTTGAAGTGGATTCTCCTGATGGAAAAATAAAAGTATGGCGGAGTTTGCAGTTTCAACCTTTTATCAAGAAAGAAAATCAATGGACATCGCTTTACTACGGCTATAAGTATGTAGAGAATATTTTACCTGAAGACATCGTTAAAATTTATGTCTATAATCCAGGAAAGTATAAAGCGGAAATTGATGATATGATAATCAGAGTGCTTGATTAAAACTTCTTCCCGAAAGTGAATAAAACACGAGTATCATTAAAGTTTGATTCGATCAGTCCTTCGTTTCCATTCTCAAGTACATACTGTTTTTCAACTGATCCAAATATTGAATAAGCAATTGCCATATCGAAGAAATATCTTTCGCCTTTATATCCAAATCCAGTGGTAAATGTTTTCTTACTTAAATCTGAAAGAGTATTCAATCTGAATTGTGATTTAAATGGTGACGTTGAATAACTTGCTCCACATCGTAATCTCCAGTTATTTAAAATAGCTTCAGCACCTGCACGAATAGTATGCGTTACCTGGTATTTTACTTTTATTGCTTCTCTCGCATCGTTAAAATAAGGATTGATTGTCGCATCATTCGAATAAACACTTCCTTTACTGTAATCATTATATTCATAATCTAAATTAATCGCACCTACTTTTGATGTTAATCCTGCAATGCTACCGATTAGTTTTAGTGGAGTCATAATTCGATATTGAAAAGGTATTGATAATGGAGATGCATAATCATTTTCAATTAATGCCCCTGTTGAACTTTCTAACTTGGCATTAATTGTTGAAGAATAATCATCAGTTAATAAGTAACTACTTGGAGTATGGAAAGCAACTCCGATTCTCATTGC
>JBKCGZ010000013.1:0-22923 GCA_046303115.1 Bacteroidota bacterium
CGTTATTTTACCAGATTCTAGTTTATAACACTATCGCTATTTATATATTATTTCAATTATTCAGAAAGTGCAACTTGATTAATTTAATCTACCGATACCAAAATGCTATTCTTGCTAATCTCCTTATTTTTCTATCTTTCCAAATCTGGAAAAAGATATATATAGGAAAGAGCTTAAACAATTTCATTTTGATTATTTGTATTATAACCACATTACTAACCTTCCACCAGATCAAATCAATTTTATCAACCAAGAAATAATGATCGAAGAATCGAAAATCAAAACAGAATTAAAATTTTTAAAAACTATTCAAAAGAAAGCACCTAAAGCGATAGACCATTACGTGCAATGTCAGGAAGACTTGACAGGAATTGTAAATTTAAAAAGAGCCAAAAAAATGATCAAGGAAACCTTCCAAACCGAAATCGATCTTTTATTGAGCAATCCAGAACATTATTTCAAAACCAAATAAGCGAAAAAATTCCTGGCTTGCCTACACTTAATTCCGTTAATTCATAGAGTCGGGGGTTTTTGATTAAAAAAAGGATTCGGCCAATGAAAAAAGATATAACCGGGTAAGCAAGCCATGAACTTCTGAATCAAAAATATCACGGCATCGGGCCCGAAACAATAAGTAATATTACTTATTTTTCATTTTTATTTTTTTAAGTAATAACAGCTTGAAAATTCATTTTAAAATATTGAATATCAATTGCTAAAATCAGTTTCATCTAATTACTTTTAACAAATTTTCGAAAATCAGCCCAAAAAAAATTTATTACGGGGGGCAAAAATTCGGCGTAAAAACTACTTAGTCTAAGTCATTTTACTTATTTGCAAATAATGCCTGGTTTTTTTCGTACATTCAACCTCTAATAATCAACTATGAAGAAAATTAAACTGGATAGTGTTTTTGAAGAATACGACAACTTCGATCAATTACCAAAGGATGATCAGTTTTTATTGAGCAATGCTATTGAGGCTGCCAAATCTGCTTACGCCCCATACTCTCACTTTCATGTGGGTGCTGCGGTGATGCTTGATAATGGAGAAATTGTTCAAGGCAACAATCAGGAAAATGCCGCTTACCCCTCTGGATTATGTGCTGAGCGTGTAGCTTTTTTCTCGACAGGAGCTCAACATCCCAACGAAAAAATAAAATCGATTGCTGTAGTTGCTTATCCAGAAGGCAGTGAAGCCGGACGGGTTTCGGTAAGTCCTTGTGGCGATTGTCGTCAGGTAATGGCTGAATATGAGCATCGCTATGGACAAAAAATCCGTTTGATTATGCAGTCGGGAGCTGGGAAATACATTGTTTCTGAAAGCGTAAGCAGCCTATTGCCATTCGCCTTTGATGCCGAAAGCATGAAATAGGGATTTTTCGCTCTTATTTTCGATGGTTTATATTCTCGTTTAACTTATTTTTGCGGCATCATGGAAACAACCGCTACAAAAGGTAAAAAGAGTAAACCTAAATATAGTAAAGATTTATACCTGCAATGGTATGAGCAAATGCAATTGATGCGTCGCTTTGAAGAGCGCGCAGGTCAGTTGTATGGAATGCAAAAAATCAAAGGATTTTGCCACTTATACAACGGACAAGAAGCTGTTGTGGCAGGGGCTATTTCTGTTATGACCAAAGAAGATGCAATGATTACTGCTTATCGTGATCACGCGCATGCACTTGGCAAAGGCGTTAGCGCTCGAGAAGTAATGGCCGAACTTTATGGTAAAATCACTGGATGCTCGAAAGGGAAAGGTGGTTCCATGCATATGTTCAGTAAAGAGCATCGCTTCTTCGGTGGACATGGAATCGTGGGAGGACAAATTCCACTTGGAGCAGGAATCGCTTTCGCGGAGCAATATAACGGAACAAAAAATATTTGCGTTTGCTATATGGGAGATGGTGCAGTGCGTCAAGGTGCCTTACACGAAGCTTATAATATGGCGATGCTTTGGAAACTTCCAGTTGTGTTTGTTGTAGAGAATAACTCGTATGCAATGGGGACTAGTGTTGAAAGAACATCAAACGTAACTGAACTTTACAAATTAGGTTCAGCTTACGATATGCCTTCTTATCAAGTAGACGGAATGAGTGTTGAAGCTGTTCACGAAGCAATGCAAAATGCTTGCGATCATGCTCGCTCAGGTAAAGGTCCTGTGTTTTTAGAAATGAAAACGTATCGTTACAAAGGACACTCCATGAGTGACCCTGCCAAATACCGTTCGAAGGATGAAGTAGAAGAATACAAATCGAAGGACCCGATTGAAGTAACGAAACAAATTTTATTAGATAATAAATTTGCTACGGAAGCAGACATCGAAGCAATCGATAACCGCATTGCAGAGATCGTTGAAGACAGTGTGAAATTTGCGGAAGAGTCGCCATATCCAGATGCTTCTGAACTTTACAAAGATGTATATGATCAATCGGATTATCCTTACATCATTGAATAATTAACCTATAACGATTACGAATTACCGAAAATATAAAAAGCAAGATGGCTGAAATAGTAAGAATGCCGAAAATGAGTGATACTATGACCGAAGGTGTTGTAGTAAAATGGCATAAGAAAGTGGGTGACAAAGTGAAGAGTGGTGAATTAGTTGCAGAAGTAGAAACTGACAAAGCAACGATGGAATATGAATCGTATCATAACGGTACTGTTCTTTATTTAGGAGTTGAAGAAGGGAAAGCAGTTGCCATTGATGGTGTATTAGCCATTGTAGGTAAAGAAGGCGAAGATTATAAATCATTATTAGATGCAGAACTTTCAAAAGCCCCTGCATCAAAACCAGTTGAAGCAGCTCCTGCTCCAAAACCAGAAGCTCCAAAACCAGCACCTGCTCCCGCACCAGTAGTGGCAGCTCCTGCCCCTGCTCCAATAGCTCAACCTGTTGCTGCATCATCTTCTGACGATCGCGCTAAGGCATCACCGTTAGCAAAGCGTTTAGCAAGTGAAAAAGGCATTGATCTAAGCATGTTAAAAGGAAGTGGCGACCATGGACGAATTGTAAAACGCGATATTGAGTGGTTTAAGCCAGGGACGTTTGTACAAACTGCTGCTTTTGCTCCGAATGCCGTGACATCTGAAAGCTATTCAGAAGTGGCAGTATCACAAATGCGTAAAACGATTGCACGTCGTTTATCAGAAAGTATGTTTACGGCTCCGCATTTTTATTTAACCATGGACATTGACATGGATGCATTAATTGCAGCGCGTGACAGTGTGAATCAGGTAGCGTCAGTGAAGATTTCATTTAACGATTTTATTGTTAAAGCAGTAGCGAGTTCATTACGTCAGCACCCAACAGTTAACTCTTCTTGGTTAGACGATAGAATTCGTTATAACAACCATATTAATATTGGAGTTGCGGTTGCAGTTGAAGAAGGATTATTAGTACCTGTTGTTCGTTATGCTGATAGCAAAACATTGACACAAATTTCTACGGAAGTAAAAGGCTTTTCACAGAAAGCAAAAGATAAAAAACTACAGCCAGCAGATTGGGAAGGAAACACCTTCACTATTTCTAACCTAGGTATGTTTAACATCGAAGAGTTCACTGCGATTATTAATCCGCCAGATGCTTGCATTTTAGCTGTTGGTGGTATTAAGCAAGTTCCTGTTGTGAAGAACGGAATGGTACAACCAGGCAACGTAATGAAAGTGACGTTAAGCTGCGACCATCGCGTTGTAGATGGTGTTGTAGGATCTAAATTCCTGAATACACTAAAAGCATTATTGGAAAATCCGATTGTGTTATTAGGACAAGGGAATATTTAATTTATAAAAAATCAATTGTTAAAAGCATCTCGTAAATTCACGGGATGCTTTTTTGTTTTATGATTAATTTTATCAAAGCAATTGAAGGTATCTATGCAAAAGCAATCACCACCATCAAAAAATAACAACAACAACATCGATAACACATCTTCAATTAAATGGATCCGTATTGCGCTGGTTATTTTAGGATTTGTGTTGTATGGTGCTAGTGTTGGGTTTGACTATACGTTGGATGATGATTTGTTTGTGGTTAAGAATGAAAAAGTACAGGAAGGCATTTCAGCTATCCCCTCCATCTTTACCAGCGGCACGAAGAGTTTAATTGGCACACTCCCCTTTCGTCCAGTTGTATTGAGTTCATTCGCGATTGAACAATCCTTGTTTGATAACAATCCTGCGGTGCGACATTTTTTCAATATTTTAATTTACATCGTGCTGTTGCAAGTATTGTTTAGTCTATTATTGAAATTATTTAAAAGCTATTCGAGCATTTTTATTGCTTGCATTGTATTACTTTATGCAGCACATCCAATCCATACCGAAGTTGTTTCCAGCGTAAAAGGGAGAGATGAATTATTAGCTGCGCTATTTGGATTCCTTGCTTGGAAAACATTAATCGATTTTAATACAAAGAATATCATTAACTATAAAAAAATAATTCTTGGAAGTTTGTTTTTTCTATTAAGCTGCTTATCGAAAGAAAGTGGGATTGTATTCTTGGCACTCATTCCTTTGTGGAATTTTATGGTTTTGGATAAGTCCATCAAGAATAATCTGATTTTAACATTACCATTATTGCTTTCGGCTATATTCTATTTAGGTGCACGACATATTACTTCTGTCGATGGCGTAATTGTGCGCGACGTACCTGAGCTAACTAATATCTTGAATGCAACGCACAATATTGGAGAACTGACTGCAACTAAAGTGACCATTCTATTTTACTATATTAAGCTACTGGTTATGCCATGGCCGTTAGTATGGGACTATTCCTTTAATCAGATTCCTGTTGCTAATTGGTCGAATGTATTACCGTGGATTTCTGGTTTGATTTATTTTTTTCTGATTGGATTTAGTGTTTATCAGTGGAAGAAAAATCCAATTATCTCCTTCTTCATTTTATTCTTCTTGATAAGTATCCTTCCAACAAGTAATTTACTATTCACTACTGGCTGTACAATGGGAGAACGTTTTTTGTTTGTGCCATCACTAGCATTTGCAGTCTTACTCACATATGCACTTGCTTATTTCCTAAACAAAAGCGATATAAAGAATTTAAGTATAAAATTTTCCAACGTTGTAAAAATAATTGCAGGAATAACCATTCTGTTTTCAGGAATGACCGTCGCAAGATCGAATGATTGGAAAAACAATTTTACTTTGTTTGAAAGCAGTGTAAAAGCTTCGCCTAATAGCGCACGCACGCATTATAGTTTAGCCTCTGAATATTTAAGCTTATCGAATAAAAGCTCCGATTTAAATCAACGCAGAGATTACCTTCAAAAAGCGATTGAACATTTCGAACGTAGTTTGACTATTTTACCTGGCAATTTTCAAACGCTCTATAATACCGGACTTTGTTATTCACTTAATGGAGATACATCAAAAGCTATTGAAGCTTATCGCAAGGCCATTCAGATGAATAATATTTATACCAATGCAATGAATAATCTTGCAGTGATTTATGAAGGACAAAAACAATATGATTCTGCCTTTTACTATTACCAGATGGCTTATAAGATTTCACCGAATGAAAAATCGTTAAAGCAAAATATCTCTAATCTGTTTTACAACAAAGGACTTCAAGCAGCTTTTAACAACAATAAAAATTTAGCTATTGAAGAATACAGAAAGAGTATTGAATACGGTCCTGAAAATGTGATGGCCATCAATAACATCGCTTCATTGCATGCAGGAAATAAACAACTGGACTCTTGCTTGTATTACTTAAAGATGGGATACAGCATTGAACCTAGCAATATGATGATATTAGAAAACATTGCTGCTATCAGTTATCTCAATAAAAACTATTCGCAAGCTATTGAATTCGCAAATAAAGCCATAGCCTTAAATCCGAATGCACGAAAAAGCATTGGCGTTTTAGCGGATACTTATCAAGCACAAGGCAATACAGCGGAGGCAGCTCGTTATCGAGCTATGCAAAACAGTAAATAAATTATTCGCTGTAAATTTGATTAAAGGCAGCTTGATTTTCACTTAAAATCACTCTTCGCTTCAGACTTAATTTTGGCGACAACTCACCTCCTTCAACGGTCCATTCACGAGCTAAAAGAGCAAACTTTTTAATTGCCTCAAAGTTTCCGAGTGTAGCATTTACAGCATCAATTTCTTTTTGCATTCGCTGCATAACCAACTCGTTTTTGCAAATCTCTTCACGACTTGCTGGTAATGTAATTCCTTTGCGAGATGCCCATTCAGTAATAAATGCAACAGCAGGAACGATGAATGCAGCAGCAAATTTTTGTCCTTCACCAATCACCATCACTTGCTCAATAAAACGCGATTCTTTCAACTTGTTTTCTGTCGCCTGCGGGACGATATATTTACCTCCTGATGTTTTAAAAATTTCTTTCTTACGATCAGTAATTTTCAAATAGACACCCTCTTCAAACATTCCAATATCACCTGTATGAAACCATCCATCTGAATCAATTACCTCTGCTGTTAAATCAGGGCGATTGTAATAGCCCAACATCAAATTAGGACCTTTACACAATATTTCTCCATCTTCGGCTATGCGTACCGTTACCTTATCTAATAACTTTCCAACTGTTCCGAATTTTAGTCCACCAGGATCTAGCGTATTCACTGCTACCACAGGACTTGTCTCTGTTAATCCGTAGCCTTCTAAAATGGGAATTTGCGCAGCCCAAAACACACGTGCTAATCGCGGTTGTAAAGCAGCACCTCCAGAAATAGCCGCTTTTACTTTACCGCCTAACGCTTCCTGCCACTTACTGAAAATTAATTTTCGAGCAATGCCTAGTTGAAACTCATACCACCAACCATTTTTACCATTGGTTTCATATTTCAATCCGAGTTCAAGCGCCCAATAAAACAATTTGCGTTTTATTCCAGTTAAATCATTCCCTTTCGCTACAATTTTATCATACACCTTTTCAAACAAGCGAGGAACACAACCAAAAATTTCAGGTTGTACTTCCTTTAAATTATCAGCTACTTTTTCAATACTCTCAGCATACCAAACGGAAACTCCTAAATAAAAATACAAGTAAGTTAGCACACGCTCGTAAACGTGATTAAGCGGCAAAAAACTTAGTGCACGACTATGTTCATTTACAGGCGCAAGAAATTGCGCTGCGATTAATTGACTTACAATATTATTATGCGAAAGCATGACGCCTTTAGGAACACCAGTAGTTCCACTTGTATAGAGTAACGTTGCTAAATCATTCGCATTAATGGTCGCTTTGATTTCATTGACTTTATCTGGATTCGGATTATTTTTTCCGCCTTCTACAATTTCTTTCCAATTTCGAACACCGCTTAACTCATCAAACGAAAAAACAGCTTGCACTTGGTTAAGATCTTTAATGGCTTCTTGCACCTTATCGTACATTTCCTGATTAGAAACGAAGATGAATTTGATACCTGCATCTTTGATGATAAATTGCAAATCGGTAGCAGAAAGATTGGTATATACTGGAACATGAATTCCACCGATGCACATCGCACCTAAATCAACGAAATTCCATTCGGGGCGGTTATTGCTTAACGTAGCAAACGTATCGCCTTTTTGCATTCCGATATTGAGTAATCCGTAGCTAACATTACGCACACTATTAATAAACTCAGTAGCAGAATGCTTTACCCATTCGCCGTTAATTTTATTCACCAAAGCATCGTCTTTAAACGCATAGCGCGCCTCATAACGATCAATTAAATCAAACAAACGAGTTACTTCCATCGGTATTTTTTTTAGCTTTATGTCAAATATAGCAGACAAACACCAATAAGCCAATACACGTGATAAAGAAATTGAATACAACTCTTTGTGAGCAGACAGGAATTGACTTCCCAATCATCATGGCTCCCATGTTTTTAGTCTCGAATGAGGCCATGATAAAAGCAGCTATTCACAATGGAATAATGGGTGTTTTTCCGAGTTTGAACTATCGTAAAGAAGGTGAGTTAAAAGCACTACTTTCCAAATTAAAAAATTACAAATCTGAGACAAACGGCTTAGGCAATTATGGAGTGAATTTAATCGTACAGCAAACAAACATACTATACAAAAAACATCTTGCTATTTGCTTAGAAGAGGAAGTCCCTTTTTTCATCACGAGCTTAGGAAATCCGAAGGAGGTGATTGAAGGAGCACATCGTTATGGAGGAAAAGTGTATTGTGATGTTACCAATATGGAGCATGCACGTAAATGCGCATCGTTAGGAGCAGATGGATTTATTGCAGTATGCTCGGGGGCAGGAGGACATGCAGGTCCTCATCCGGCAACGGTTTTAATTCCAGTTTTGCGAAAAGAATTTCCGAATATTCCGGTCGTGATGGCGGGAGGAATTGCTGATGGCCAAGGAATACTAGCCGCATTAAGCTTAGGCGCTGCGGGTGTTAGTATTGGAACCCATTTTATCACTTGCAATGAAGCTACGGTGAGTAATGAATACAAACAAGCAATTATCGATGCTGGTATAGACGATATCGTTATGACGGAGCGTTTATCAGGCACACCTTGTTCAGTCATTAATACAGAATACGTAAAGCGCATTGGATTAAAACAAAATTTCATTGAACGTTGGATGAATAAAAATCCGACGACGAAGAAATGGTTCAAGATGATTACGCAACTTAGAGGAATGAAAAAGTTAGAGAAAGCAATACAACCGGGTAATTACAATTCCATTTGGAGTGCTGGACAAAGTAGTGCATTAATTGATAAAACTGCATCCTGCGAAGAAATCATCAATGAATTAAAAAAGGAAACAAACGACGCTTATCAAAAACTACATACCTTGTTTGAATAAAATGCGTTATTACTACAACTGAATTATTAAATTTGTAACAAATAAAATCCAATGAAAAAGTTATTATTTCTATTTGCACTCATCATCCTGTCTTTTCAAGGAATAAGTCAGAGTACCAGTCCAACAACTGACGAAGAATTCAACATGGCCACTACTGGATACAAAATGTATTTACAGATGGGTTTACCAATGAAGCCAGGCTATCGAATTGTCGACTTTAAAGAATATGAATACGGAGAGCGTAAAATGGTTTTAAAGGGATTATATCGTCCGACAGAATTAAAACCATGTGCAATGATCATTGCTTATTCGAGATTAAGAGGAGCTCCAGAGTACTATTGCATTCCATCACCAGATGCTGATGAATTACTTTGGGATCGTTTCAGAGTAAGTTTAGCAGGTGAAATAGATAATAAACAAGAGCAATTACAATTTTTATCGTTTGCCTTAGGGAAAGCACTTTCTTTCTACGCTGCTAAATGAGAATTGTAATCCTACTACTATTTGTTACTGTATTTTGTTTACGTGTAGCCGCACAAAGTAATAATGTGCACTATGGTGATTTGTCGGGTAAAGAAAAACGTTGGGCAATGTTTCATCCACGAGCTGCAAAAAAAGTAAAAAAGATTATTCCAGAAGTAAGAACAGATGTTCGTCAGAAGATTGCTGACAATAAAATTGATAGTTTAATTCACGGAGGACAAGCCGATGCTTATCGTCATGCTTTATGGATGGCTTTAACTGCAAAACATATTGGTGATAAGAAAGCGAGAAGAGTTGGACAAATGCATGAAGAAAGCAATAAAGAACATTTTTACAAGAGCGAAAAAGAAGACAATGCGCTTCAAGATTCGATATCTTGTCAAATGGATTTATTAAATAATGATTTAGGTATTGCCTATGGCATAGGATACAAAGACAAATCAGACGATGAATTAAAAGAGTTAGTTTTAAATGGAATTTTAGCAGGAGAGTTTTTTATGCTCTTCAGAAATAGTAAAAATGAATTTTTAGATTGTGAAGGGAATGTGGTTGACAATAAAAACAGATTAGAAGAAAAAAAATGGTATCTACCCTATTGCTTAGTTCCGACGAATAACACATCGGAAATACCAACACATTAATTAGAAAAAATGAAGAATAGTATTGCGTTTTTATTTTTGATTTTACTCTTGAATACAGCGTTTGCGCAAGATAAAGGATTGAAGTTTCAGGATATTACTTACGAGCAAGCATTACAAAAAAGTGCTGCTGAAAAGAAGCCTGTGTTTTTATTTGGCTTTGCTACGTGGTGTCACTTTTGCGAATACATGAAAGATAGCGTTTTACCAGCTGAAGCAGTAGGTAATTTTTATAATCAGAATTTCATTTGCATTAAGATGGATTTAGAGAAAGAAGGAAAAAATCTAAATCAGAAAACTATCCGTGCGAAGAGCTTTCCTGTATTATTATTCATGAACGGACAAGGTGAAATGCTTCATCGCGTAACTGGGAAAAAAGATGCACAGGACTTTTTACAAATAGGAAGTGAGGCGTTGGATAGCACTAAACAACTTCGAACATTTGTTTACAAATACCGAGATGGAAAATTATCTCCACAGCAAACTTACGAGTACTTTAAAATGGTCGATCGAGCTGGAATGGATAATCAATCGTTAATCAATAACTACCTGACTTTAATTTCTGAAGATAAGCTAACGGCGACGTATAGCTGGAAGATCATGTATGAATTATTCAAGGATATTGAGCAACCGTGTATGAAGCTTGTATTAGAACATAGAGCGGATTATTATGCTAAATACACCAGCGACTCTATCGACAATAAAATCATGGGACTTTACATCAACGCATTGATGAATAAAGTTCAGCTATTGGATAGTAATGGTTATGTTTCCATTCAAGAAAAATTAAGAGCGAGCAAACTTGATTTAGCAGAGAAAATTATTGCATTTGCTGATTTGAACAAAATGAAAATGAAAGGCGAATGGGAAGCCTATTTCAGAAACGCTGTTTTATTTGTTGATCAGTATGCGCAAAACGACTACCGCCGATTAAATGATATTGCCTACAACATTTTTGAAAAAGCATACGACAAAGATCTATTGCGTAAAGCAGAAGGATGGTCGCAGAAAGCAGTATCGTTGATGGATACATACAGAAACAATTACACCTTGGCTTGCTTATATTATCGCAATGAAAAATACGATGAAGCAAGAACTGTTTTATATCATGCCATAGACCTTGCAACAAAACAAGGAATGGAACCGAAACAAGCGCTGCAATTGATTAGTCGTTTACCAGGACCAACAAAGAAATAGTTTATAGGTTTTTGTGCCAGTAAGGAGGAGCTGCCTGTGCTGTTGGAGTAACTACAATTTCATTTAACACAACATGAGCTGGTCGACTAGCAGCGAAGTACGCGATGTCGGCAATATCATCTGCAATTAAAGGTTCGTAACCTGCGTACACACTTTTTGCTTTTTCGGCATCTCCATGATAACGAACCAATGAAAATTCTGTTTCTGCTGCACCAGGATGAATTGCTGTCACACGAATTCCGTGAGGCAACATATCAATGCGCATCGCCTGACTCAATGCATCCACTGCGAACTTTGTTGCGCAATACACATTTCCTTTCGGATAAACTTCCTTACCTGCTATTGATCCGATGTTAATGATATGTCCTTTGTTGTTTTTAATCATCCAAGGAGAAACAGTACGCGTTACATAAAGCAAACCTTTTAGATTTGTATCAATCATTGTTTCCCAATCATCGATATCTCCATCTTGAATAGTTGAAAGTCCTGCAGCTAGTCCTGCGTTATTGACAAGCACCGTAACATCTTTCCATTCATGCGGGATTGCATTTAGCTCATTAATGGTTTCTTCACGATTTCGCACATCGAAACAAAGTGAAAGCACATCGACTTCAAAATTTTCTTTGATATAATCTTCGAGTTCCTTTAAACGTTCCTCTCTCCTACCAGTTATTATTACATTGTATCCATGCTCCGCAAAACGTATTGCAGTTGCTTTTCCAAAACCTGAAGTTGCTCCAGTAATTAATGCGATTGACATATTCTTAAAAATTATTTTGTAAAAGTAGTTTCATTTAATTTACTGTGACGATAGCTATAAGAAAAATAAATAACCAAACCGACAACTAACCAAATTGTAAAGCCGATCCAGTTTTTGATATGTATTTGTGCCATCAAATAAAGACAAGTCAACATTCCTAAAACAGGTATCAATGAAAGATTTTTTAGGATTGATGCGATAGCCATTACTAAAAATACCAGGAAGAAAATAAACATTGGAATTGCATCTGTATTAACAAGCGGATTTACATTATCATTGAACCACCCTGATTGATAATTGAATAGGTATCCTGTAAGAACAGCAAATAAAATCGGGACAATTATTTTTCCGTTGATGTAAGGCACTTTAAATTTACGAGGTAAGTCTTTATTATTTTGCAACATCAACACACCACCACAAACAAGAATAAATGCGAAGAGTGTTCCGATAGAACATAAATCAACTACCGTATTCAAATCGATAAATAAAATAGGAACACCAACTAATACACCCGTAATAATTGTTGAGAATCCCGGAGTACCAAATTTAGGATGAATGTTTGCAAAACGTTTTGGCAATAAACCATCGCGACTCATACTCATCCATATGCGTGGTTGACCCATTTGAAATACGAGTAATACACTTGCCATTGCTACAACTGCACTGATTGCAATGATTCCGCTAATCCAATTTAATCCTGCTTCACTGAAAGCAAATGCGAGCGGATCATCAACAGCTAAATTTTTATAGTTAACCATTCCTGTTAACACCAATGCAATAAGTACATACAATACAGTACAAATAATAATCGAATACATCATTCCACGAGGCAGGTCGCGTTGAGGGTCATGACATTCTTCTGCAGTTGTTGAAATTGCATCAAAACCAATATAAGCAAAGAAAACTGCAGACACACCAGCTAATATTCCAGCTACACCCTCGGGCATAAACGGCGACCAATTAGCAGTGTTGACATAAAAAAATCCACAGCCAATCACTAGTGCTACAACAGCCAACTTAATAACGACCATTATATTCGATGCATTACGCGTTTCTTTAATACCGCGATAAACCAGCCAAGTGATTAGAACATTGATTACTAAAGCAGGAATATCTAAAATAAACTTAATGCCTGCTATAACAGGTGCGCCTATCCATGCAAGATATCCTTCGCTTTGTAATAACGATGCATCAGCAGGATTTGCAATAGCTGCTTCATAAGCGCGTTGAGCAGAGAAATAATCGATACCCGACCATTCAGGAAGATGAATGCCATTTTGCAATCCAAGGAATGGAAGATGAATATGATCAAGTAGAGAAGCGAAATACCCTGACCATGAAATTGCTACTACAATATTTCCAATAGCATATTCCATGATTAGGGCCCATCCAATTATCCAAGCAAACAATTCACCGAAGGCCACATAAGAATACGTATAAGCAGATCCACTCACGGGAACCATACTAGCAAACTCGGCATAGCAGAAAGCTGCAAAGCCACAAGCTATTGCAGTAAACACAAATAGGAAAATCACTCCTGGTCCACCAGCTGCAGAAGCTTGTCCGATAGTACTAAAAATTCCAGCACCGATGATAGCAGCTATTCCGAAAGCTGTTAAATCACGAACACGCAAATGCTTCTTAAGTGAAGATCCATTTTCATTCGCTTCAACAGTTTTTAAAATCTGATGAATATTTTTCTTTCTGAATAAACTCATAAATCAATTTTTTCTTTTGGTTGAGATGAATATTTCTGATTAAGCAACTTAATTAATGTTGAACCAGAAGAAAGTATTAAAATGAGCATTGCAATCATTCGGTAGCGAACGATATTTCCTAAAACAGGATTTGTGAAACCTACTAATGCAAGCAACATAACTGCAATGAAGAATGATAAAACACAAAACGATGAGGTAAAATAACTTTTGCCTTTATCTAAAACAATGTTCAATATAAAAAAGAAAATGATAATCCACGATTCAACTGAAAAAGGAAAGAACCACCATTCTTTTAATTCAGACAATGTGGGATGAAAAAATGCATACCATGAAGCTTCCGGAAAATGTTTTAAGAAACTACTCACATTTGGTGCGAAAGAAATTGGTTGCACTAAGCTGCCTGCATTCATAAAAACAGCAAAACGATAAGTATTTAATTGCTTACCAAACATCAATGCTGGCAAATCGAACGAAGGATAATAGCTTCCTAAGAATAAAACAATCGAGGCTGTTATTGCATAAAACAAAACAATGAATATAATTTGCTTAAGCGGTTTCTTAAATCGGAAAAGATAAATACCTAAAATACCTGGGAGCATTATTAGGAGTAAGTAAATTTTTACAAAGCAAAATAATGCAACAATAGAAACGAAGTAAATGATATACCTCACTCGCATTTGCTCCGTAGACAAATAAGTAATGTACATCAGCAAGGCAAATACGAATAAAATTAATGGTTCTTTCATTAATCCTGAGCTCCAAATAAAATGAGATGGAATTGTAAATACTAATAAAGCAATTATCCAACTCCATTTATTATTTGGAACAAGTTCATCAAGAAAAATACGAGAAAGCAATATCAATCCGAAGTAAGCCAGAAATGCCATAAACACTACATGCACTTCATAATATCCGAAAGAAAGAAAACGAAACAATGTATTTAACTTAACTAATGTTTTCGCGTCGTTGTAATACTCATCGAAACCACTATCCACCCACATATGTAATGATGCAACATTGCGTGCGGTATCAGGACTTTCTAAATGATAACCGAGCATGATTTTAAAAAACTGCTTTGGCTCGTTGAATAATACGGAGAATAGATGTCCTGAATCACTAAAGTAACCATACGTATCACCTGCTCCGTAATACTTCAAATAAAAAATGCCTAGTCCAACTCCTACAACACACTTTGCTAAAAAATAAACTGCTGGAATTTCCCAATGCATATTTTTTGGCTTAAGGAAATCGAAACGATAAATGCAATAAGCAATTATCAACGCATAAAACAAGGCGAGCATTATTCCCATTAGTTCTTTCTTATTAAGTTATTGAAATATTTACCCAAACTTAATTCTGGCAAATAATTAATCATGACAAATAGAAAAAACGGTAATGCAGGAACTTTATATCGAACAATAGCACCTAATATCGGAGTTACTAATCCTGTGAGGATAAAAATCGTCATACAGAAAAAGAAAGCTAAAAGAATCCAATAAGAGCCTATTTGAAATTTTGTTTTGAAAACAAAATACAAACTAAGCAAAAGGGCAATAGTGATAATTAAATTTTCTAATGCTGCTAGAAGCATCAGCGGATTTTTCACTTCAAGTATCGTTGGACGAAAAACAACATTCTTGATAGCGTTAGGCGCATTTATAATTAATGAAGTATATGAATTTGTTAAAACTGGAATATCTATTAAACTATTCGCATGATCACGATCGGCAACATGAAAAAATTCAGCTTGTTTACTAGCTAATAATTGTGGTATTCTCTTACCAAATAAAAATTCAGAAGAAAAAAGCACAATGCATCCGTAAATAAAATAAACTACTATCAACTTCAATAATTGTGAGTGTGAATTATGTTTTAAAAGCATCCAACCCGCAACACATGGAATCAATAGAAAAATGATATAGGGTTTTATCAAAAACAAACAGAATAAAAATACGAACAACTGAATATAATTACGGCTAATACGTTCCTTCCTTTCAACTAGATTGTATAATGTATTTAACAACATCCCAAGTGAAAACATAAGGAATGCTTCTTTGATTAATCCACTCGTCCAGATCAAAGTAGATGGCATTAAAAACACTGCGATCAATAAAAGATTTTCTTTACCACTTACAAACGAAGTAAAAAAACGATAAATAGCAGTTAATCCACATAAAGAAAGAAAACACATGATAACAGCATGAGGATAATACGTTCCCAATGAAAACAATTTTAGTACTGCGCTAAATCGAATCATTGTTCGTGTATCATTAAAAATCATGTCGGTATTATACCAATTACGCATTGCATCGTAGTAATGTTGTAAATCAGGACTAGCCGAATCGTAACCGGTAAACATCCTGAAAAAATCATAGGGATGTGTAAAGAGTGACTGATACATGATATCCGCATCATCAAAATATCGGAAGATATCAGCAGTAGCCCGATCAGTATAGTAACGTGTATAGATCAAGTAAAGAAAAAATCCTGCAACCAACTTAATCAGGAACATCAATTTGAAGGTCCCGACTTTTAAAACAGGATGCTTAAAAACAGGCAACCTATCTATCAAGAAGATGCAAAATGCAATGACTGCGAACGACAATACAAATTCGAGCATCCGTCAAAAATAAAAAAAGGAAGCAGGTTATAAGAATTATCTATGAATTTTATTGGATATTTACGAATATAGTTGTGAACAATCTGATATTATTTTTTTGATAAATCATACTCAAAACGATTCAATTATCTTCAAAAAGAAAGATGACTTTGCTACTTTTGCGACATAATTATTAAACTTAAAAATTTAGCATATGTCAGCTACCTCAGAAGATCAAGTAAGTGTCAAAACAGCTCAAAATCTTGGTTTATTAACAGAAGAATTTGAAAAAATCAAGAGCATTTTAGGACGTACACCGAACTTTACTGAATTAAGTATTTTCTCAGTGATGTGGTCGGAGCATTGCTCTTATAAAAACTCGATTGTTTGGCTTAAAACACTTCCGAAAGATGGTCCGCATATGTTGGCTAAGGCAGGAGAAGAAAATGCAGGGCTAGTAGCCATCGGAGATGGATTAGCATGTGCATTTAAGATTGAATCTCACAACCACCCCTCTGCAATTGAGCCTTATCAGGGAGCCGCAACAGGTGTTGGCGGAATTAACCGCGATATTTTCACAATGGGAGCACGTCCGATAGCTCAATTAAACTCATTACGCTTTGGCAATCCGAATTTAGCTCGTACAAAATGGTTAATGAAAGGAGTTGTGAAAGGAATTGGTAATTATGGTAATGCGTTTGGAATTCCGACTGTTGGCGGTGAAGTATTTTTTGATGATTCCTTCAACGTAAACATTTTAGTAAATGCCATGTCGGTTGGACTTGTAAAAGAAGGAGAAACGGTTTCTGCAATTTCTTATGGCGCAGGAAATCCTGTTTATATCGTTGGTTCATCTACCGGTAAAGATGGAATTCACGGAGCTACATTCGCTTCGGGCGATTTGCACGAAGATTCTCATGAGGATTTACCATCAGTTCAAGTAGGTGATCCATTCATGGAAAAATTATTATTAGAAGCTTCATTAGAAATCATCAAGACAGGTGCTGTAGTAGGAATGCAAGACATGGGAGCAGCAGGTATTATCTGTTCTACTTCGGAAATGTCGGCGAAAGGAAAGCACGGAATGATTATTCACTTAGAAAAATGTCCTACTCGACAAAGTAATATGA
The DNA here is from genome assembly GCA_046303115.1 of Bacteroidota bacterium. Classification (GTDB taxonomy): domain Bacteria; phylum Bacteroidota; class Bacteroidia; order AKYH767-A; family OLB10; genus CAINEC01. Next base: position 17,333 of record JBKCGZ010000013.1, read on the forward strand.
AAGGATGGGAAATTCTATTAAGTGAAAGTCAAGAGCGAATGTTGGTAGTAGTTCAAAAAGGAAGAGAAGAAGAAGTAGAAACTATTTTCAAAAAGTGGGATTTAAACTGTACGCAGATTGGAGAAGTAACGGAAGGCGACCGCTTAAAATTCATGATGAAAGGAGAATTATTGGCTGACGTACCTGCGGAAGCGTTAGTACTAGGCGGTGGTGCTCCAATTTATGAGCGCGAATATAAAGAGCCAGCATATTTAGTAAAGAACAATGCATTTACGATTGATTCAGTAAATGAGCCTTCGGATATTCAACCTGTAATTAATCATTTAGTGAGTCACCCGAATATTGCTTCTAAGCGTTGGGTAACTACGCAATATGACTCGATGGTTGGAACAATAAACATGACAACTAACTCGCCATCTGATGCAGCGATTGTTGATGTGCGTAATACAAATAAAGCATTAGCATTGACAGTAGATTGCAATTCACGTTACGTGTATGCGCATGCAGAAGAAGGATGTAAGATTGCTGTTGCAGAAGCTGCGAGAAATATTGTTTGTGCAGGCGGACAACCATCAGCAGTAACTAACTGTTTGAACTTTGGTAATCCGTATAATCCTGAAGTATATTGGCAATTTGTGCATGCAATTAAAGGAATGAGTGCAGCATGTAGAAGATTTGAAACACCAGTTACGGGAGGCAATGTAAGTTTCTATAATCAATCGAAATCAGAGCAAGGTGAAGTGCCTGTATTCCCTACTCCAACAATTGGTATGGTTGGAATTATTCCTGATAAACGCAAGCGCATGAGTTTAGATTTCAAAAATGCGGGTGATGCTATTTTCTTAATTGGAACATCTCGCAATGATATCAATTCATCGGAGTATTTATATTCTTATTGCAACGTAAAAAATTCTCCTGCACCATTCATCGATTTAGATGAAGAATTAGCAGTACAGAATGTGGTTAAGTCGTTGATTGAAGAAAACCTAATTGAAAGTGCGCATGATGTTTCTGATGGTGGTTTATTCATCACGTTATTAGAATCAGCAATGCCTAAGAACTTAGGATTTAAGATTGAATGCGATGAAGACCTTCGTAAAGATGCCTTCTTATTTGGTGAATCACAGAGCAGAATTGTTGTGAGCGTTAATGAAGAAAAGTTAGATGTATTTGTTGCGTTGTTAGCAGAAATGGATGTTGACTTTATGAACTTAGGTGAAGTAACGAAAGGAGAAATTATAATTGATGAAAACAATTATGGATCATCTTCTGATTACAGCACGAAGTACAATAATGCGATCAGCGATTTAATGAACGAAGATCTTTAATCTTTAAAAATCTTCTTGTAAGTTATTTCGTCGAGGTAAATACGACAAGTGTCGTTTATTAATTTACAATTGACTTTAAAATTCTTTTTAGTGCCGTAAATTATTTTCTGATAGGTAATCGACCATTCAGAAGAATTGATTTGCTTAGCACCTACCATTGACAGATCATATCCGAAATCTTCATCACTAATTTTCTTCAATAAAGAAGATTTATTAGTACATAATGGTCCATAAAAAAAGGGCATCATTTCATCATAGCGTTGGTATTTATGCAAAATTTGCTGATAGGATAAAATGTCTTCGTTATAAAACAACAGCGGACTACCAAATAATTGTACAGAAGTATTTTGTGCCAATAGGCTTGATGTAGAGGCGAAGAAAACAATACAAAAAGCAATAACTATCCTTTTTACCATGCCATAAAGGTAAAACAATTTGAAAAATATGAGAATCTATTTTTTCTATTGTAATTAACGGCTAACTTTGGTCGCTTATTCGGAAGAAATATGGATAAGCCCATTATATGCATTGGAGGTTCTCTCGTTGATGAGACCTTTTATTGTTTACAACCTCCTATCAAAGGCACTAGCAATCCAGCACAGCTTGAATTAAGCGCTGGTGGAGTAGTTAGAAACATTGCTCATCATCTTGCATTGCTTCATCACAATGTTAAATTAATCACCATTCTTGGTAAGGATAAAGAAGGAGATTGGCTAAACGAACAATGTTCTGAAGCTGGAATTGATATGCAACATACTTTTCGCATTGATGGCGTGACAGGAAGATTTACTGCTGTATTAGGAACAGATGGTGAATTGTTTGTTGGAACTGTTGTAAATGATTTAGAGCCCTTACTCAATTCACAATTACTAGAAACGAAAACTGATGTACTTAAAAACGCAGGACTCATCATTACGGATACGAATATGAATCCTGAGTGCATTCAATGGTTAATTCAGTTTTGTTCTGATAATTCTATTCCTTGCATCATTGAACCCGTTTCTATTCCCAAAGCAAAGAAATTAGCAGAGATGGAGTTATGGAATTTATTTTTAGTAACGCCGAATGAAGTTGAATTATCTTCTATTCAAAGTATAGCATCAGAGCCAGGTTTAAAAGGAATGATTAACGGATTACTTGCAAGAGGAGTTCAGCATGTATGGTTACGCCAAGGAGAAAATGGCTCGACAATTTATGATAAAACAAGTCATTTTTCATTACATGCACCAGCAGTAAATGTAATAGATACAACAGGTGCTGGTGATGCTGCATTGGCAGGATGGGTACATGGATTTGTACACGAAAAATCGAAAGAAGATAAAATCAGATACGGACATACATTAGCGGCGTTAGTTCTTCAACAAAAAGGGACTATTGTTAAAGATTTAACTCCTGATAAATTAGAAGTAGAAGTAACTCGTTTATTCCCTAACTAACATGAATAACTATATAAATATTCATCCTGAAGTTGCTGAGGCTTTAAAGAACAATCAACCAGTTGTTGCTTTAGAATCAACTATCATTTCTCACGGCATGCCCTATCCGCAAAATGTTGCAACTGCACGAGCGGTAGAGAACATCATTCGTGAGCAAGGTGCAATTCCTGCTACCATTGCTATTTTAGACGGCAAATGTTGCGTTGGATTAAATGATAAGCAACTTGAATATTTAGGTCAGGCGAAAGATGTTTGGAAGGTTAGTCTGCGTGATTTGCCATACGTGGTTGCAACTAAAATCGCAGGAGCAACAACAGTGGCAGCCACTATGCGAATTGCATCAATGGCAGGAATAAAAGTTTTTGTTACCGGTGGAATTGGTGGTGTCCATAGAGATGCTCAACAAACGATGGATATCTCAGCTGACTTAACCGAGATGAGTAACACGAATGTTGCTATTGTATCAGCTGGTGTTAAATCGATTTTGGATATAGGATTAACTTTAGAATATTTAGAAACATTAGGAGTTCCAGTAATAACTTATTCTCAAAAAGAGTTTCCAAGTTTTTATTCAAGAGAAAGCGGACATGCATCACCGTTATCATCTGATTCAGAACAAGAAATTGCAAGTATTTTAAAAGCGAAGTGGGATTTGCAAATTAACGGATCTGTTTTAATTGCTAATCCAGTACCGAAGGAAATGGAAATTCCTTTTCATGAAATAGAAAGTAAAATCCAACAAGCACTCAATGAAGCGAAGTCGGCAGACATCAGTGGAAAAGAAACGACCCCCTTTTTATTGAAGCGCATTGCGGAGATTACCGGAGGCAATAGTTTAGCTACAAACATCGCATTAATTAAAAACAATGCACTTTTAGGGGCGAAAGTGGCTATTTACTTGGCGAAAATCAGTTAATCGGAAAGATTTTTCTTTACTTGCATTGGTTCAGGTCGTAACTTTGTAAACGATAAGCAACCTACTATCATGTCATTTAAAAAATCGAGCTGGTTAATACTTTTAGTTGTTATTTTTTTGACAGCTGATGTTGCTTATTCGAAGCGACCTAGAAAAAGAACTAACAACACTAATCAAACAGAAGAGCAAGTTGTTAAACGCTACCAGACTTCATTTCAGTCAAAGATTGATAGTTTAGAAGGCGTAACTGAAGAATTGGAAGATCAGAAGTCAATTTTGTTGATTGAAATGGGAAACCGTAAACACAAGATTGAAAAACTACGTTCCGATTCAGCGAATCATATGGTGCAATTGAATTTAGAGAATTCAAGAAGCGAGTCCTTATCAGAATCACTGCAATACTTATTCATCATCATTTTATTTTTCGTATTGTTTGTTTTAATACAATTCGGAATAATATTTTACGCGATCAAACGAATTACCTCTCAGCCAGTAAGTCAAAACAACAGCAGTGGTAATATTATAGGCCAAGTGCATTCTAATCCTCAATTGGAGAGCTTAGAGATGTTGAAGAACAAAGGATTTATCTCTGAAGAAGAATATTTCCGCCAGCGTCAGTCGTTAATGGCACGCCAGGCATAAGCTAAAAAAGCATATTCATTATTTTCATTACTTCTTCTTTATCTGCAATAAAATCAGGATGATTGACAATTGCTGCACTATGTATTTCTGAGATACGAGAATCGCTTAATAGCCCTTTTAAATTATTACTACGAACGCCACCACCTGCAATGAAATTCAATTGTGTTCCATATTGATAAATCATCGAATTAATAACATCTTTGCCATCTAAAGCACTTTTCATTTTACCTGTAGTTAATACACTGGTAACTCCACAATGAATTAAGTCTTGAACCCCTTTTTTATAATCGGTTACCTCATCTATAGCGCGATGAAAAGTAACAGGCTTATGATTAGCGGCATTAACAAGTTGTTCGAGCTGCGATGTATTGACGTAATTGTCAGAAGTCAAACAACCAAAAACAAATCCATCAGCGCCCAATGCATCGAATGTTTTTATCTCCTCCAACATTTGATTCAATATAGCATCGTCATAAACAAAACTTCCTGCTTGCGGTCGAATCATAACCATAATTGGTCCTGTAAAAATCTTTCTTGCGGAAATAAAATTATCGATTGATGGCGTAACACCACCAACCTGATAATTATCGCATAACTCAATGCGTGAGATATTACAAACTTGAGCAATTGCAACTGTATCTGGATGAAAGACGGCTAATTCAAAGATCATTTTAGTCCTTTAATAAACAATCTGCTTCTTTGATTACATCAACTCCATCAGGCAACTTATAAGTATAAGTAAATCCTTTGCGTAGTGCAAAAGCGCCAATTTCTCCTTTCTTATTCACCGCTAAAAATCCGATTTGCATATCGGCAATTTTATCTTTTCGAAGATTATACATGCGCTCTACTCCTATCTTACATGCTTCTAATGGCGACTTACCATAGCGCATAGCTTCTACAATTGTATGTGAACCACAAATACGTATTACTTCCTCTCCCACTCCCGTTGATGTAGCTGCACCTACTTCATTATCGACGTATAATCCTGCACCAATAACAGGTGAATCGCCTACTCTGCCATGTAATTTAAAAGCCATTCCACTCGTAGTACATGCACCGCTAAAATCTCCATTAGCATCCATCGCAATCATACCAATCGTATCATGATTACCTTGTCCACCTTTTCCTTTTTCATCCTTTTGATCGCGCATGTATTTGATGGTATCCATCGGATTATAATTATGCGTCTTCAACCAATCCTTCCAGATTTGTTCGCTCTTAGGCGTTAACAAATTTTCTTGTTTAAATCCGTTTTGCAACGCAAAC
>JBKCGZ010000014.1:0-24822 GCA_046303115.1 Bacteroidota bacterium
GGATTATATTCCACAGTTCCATTTCCAGTTATATCAATGTAATCGACTTTAGGAATTGTTAATCGAATTTCTATTGGACGTTGAACCTTGAATTTGTTATTCGATTCAATAATTAATTTCTTGTTTTCTGTACTCGCAACAATTTCATTAAAAATATTATCCTGACAAGCAATTGTGCATGTAGCAGAATCGCCTTCTTCTATTACTACATGAGCAGGGATTTCGAGATAAAGGTTTTCAAAATTCTCGATCTTTACATCATGCAAGTTGATTGGGCCAAGGCCTTCAACTTCTGTTGTACACGATGTAATCAGAAAACAAAGGACAGTGGTCGCAAGTATAGAATACAGTGCTTTCATCATGTTATAATTAGTTTAGCGAATATAATAAACATTTGCGGGTTTGAATTAAATTTACCGACATCAAATTTTAACCCCTTATGGATCTTTCGAAATTCAAACATAAATCATCAATACAAATCCGTTTTAAAGACATTGATCATATGGGTCATGTCAATAATGCCAATCATATTACTTATTTTGAGTTGGCTCGTATTCACTACTTCCGTGATGTAATTAACGAATCTGTTAATTGGAACGAGCAAGGAGTAATATTAGCTAAAACAGAGATAAATTATCATCGTCCAATTTTACTTTCAGATAATGTTTTTGTTTATTCAAGAGTTAGTAAAATGGGAAATAAAAGTTATGAAGTTGAATATGCTATTACCGTTGAAAATGGAGATGATGTTTTTGTTTGTGCTTCTGGAATGTCGGTGCAGGTTTGTTATAACTACTTAAACAATACGACAGTTACTATTCCGGAATCATGGAGAGAAAAAGTAGCAGCGTATGAAATCGCCTTGGATTAAAACGGACTTGCGTATTGATTGGTAAAAGTATGCTGAAAGCGTAAGTCGTTTAATTCATTTTGTTGCGGTAAAAAAACAATTTCAATACCTTTTAATTTTAGTGAGTCTAGTTTAGATTCGTCAGTGTAATAACCATATTCCACTAGTTTGTTTTCTCGCCCTTTTTGTAAAACTAAAATGTCGGATAAATACCATCCCGCAATGATGTATGTTGGTTTTGTAATTGAAGAAGCTATTTGAATAACGCTTTCTGAAAATTCAGTACGATTAATGCGCTTGGTGATATCAGCAGTGAAAATCCCTGAGAAAACATCAAATACAACTTTCTGATTACTTACCTGGAAGGTGTAACTTACGGCACTCTCTTTTGAGCCTCTTAAGGGATCTGATAAATTAATTCCTAAGAAGAAACAACTAATAATTAAAAGTGACGCTCCTAGTATTTGAATTTTATCCGAGCATAAAAAAGCGGTCATCAAAAATAAATAGGGTAAAATAGGAATGATAAAAGCTGATTTAAGTGGCAGACTTATAAATGCAACTTTAAAAATGATAATTCCAGTCAGTGATAAAAGTACTATTGGTGATTTAAATAAATCTCGCTCTTGTAATAGTTTTTTAAATGAGCACACAATAAGAATAAAAACTCCGAAGTATCCCGTGATTCCAAAAGCACCAATGCTTCCTTTATAAAAGTTTTTAGCAAATGATGGAATAGGGAAGTGCTCATAATAAGTGAAAAAGGAAAGTCCGTATTCTTTAAAAACAGGAATAAAAATAATTAAGGTGAATAAAGCTGTAAATAGTCCTAATTGAAAGCTGTTTTTTAAAAAATGTTGTCGATTGTTTCCAATCAAAAAAATAATCATCGGAACTATAGCGACACCTGATGTGATTCTACATCCAATCGCAAGTGCTATAAACAATCCAGTTAAAAGAAATCGCTTGTTTAGTAAGTAGTAAACGGATATAATAATAAAACTGCAGGCCCAAACATAATCCATGTTATTGGTGCAGTTAATATAAAAGATAGGAGTGAAGGCGAGTGAAAGTGTAGCCCATTTCCATTCTAATTTTAAATGTTGTAGTATTCTGATAAAAAAGTAAAGTCCAAAACTGCTTACAAGTAAAGTACACAGATTGTAAACCACAGGACCAGCATTCCAGATAAGTGTGTAAATTAGTTCTTGAAATGGATGTCCAGGTAATCTTGAAACTTCATAAACATTATTTGTAGCAATTCGTTCTGCTACTAACGGTAATGCCCATGCGTCTTCTTCAGAACCATATCCGAAAAATAAAAAAGGAATTCTTGTTAGCGCAATTAAAAGCGTAAATAATAATGGAGAGGCTGTTATTTTAGTAAGCCATTTCATTGAAATAAATAAATTGCTTTTAAATACGTTGGATCGCTTTGATTGATTACTCTGTAAAGTCCTTCATCATTCCAAGCAATGCGAGCAAATGTGGCTTTCATTTGCTTAGCTATTTCTTTCTTACTTCTATTGTAACCTGCTTGATCTAATTGTACTCCTTGCTTACTTGCAAATTGCGTGAATTCGTTCATTAACTTATCATCCACATTGTATTTAGCAGAGAAGTCAGCGGCAGATTGATAACTTTTCAATTTCGCCATATTATTGTCTGCGTAATTGTAGCAAAAATCACTGAAGATATTTAATGCGAAAAGTTTATTCAAGTATACACTGTTACTGCTTGTATCCAACGGGACAAAAAAGTCAGGGATAATTCCACCACCGCCATATACTGGTCGACCGCTAGCTGTTTTATAAGATTTTTTCTTATCGATTTTGATACTGTCTACAGAAAACAACTCTCCATTTAATTCTCGGTCGTAAGTATCTTCAAAATAAGATTTATCTCCCTTGATATATGGTTTCTGAATACACCTTCCCGAAGGAATATAATAGCGTGCAACGGTTAAACGAATTGCTGAGCCATCGCTTATGTTTTGCTGTTCTTGAACTAATCCTTTACCGAAGCTTCTTCGTCCGATGATATCAGCTCGATCCCAATCTTGTAATGCACCTGCTAGAATTTCTGCTGCTGAGGCTGAGTTTTCATTAATTAAAACTGCAATTTTAATATCTTCTAACATGCCAGATTTAGAAGTTTTATATTCTTGTTTGCTTCGATTATTCCCTTCTGTATAAACAACTAGTTTTTCTCCGCCAATAATTTCATCAAGCATATCCACCGCTGTTTCTAAATATCCACCACCATTATTTCTTACGTCGATAATAAGTTTTTTCATTCCTGCTTTCAGCAATTTTTCAGCGGCTTCATGAAACTCATCTGTTGTGTTCGCTGCAAATCGATCAACTAAAATATACCCTACATCGTGATTGCACATATACGATGTAGTTATACTATGAATAGGAATTTTACCTCTTGTAATTTTATAGTTTAACGATTTGCCAATTGCTTTTCGGTATACGGTCACATTTACTTTTGTCCCTCCTTCTCCCTTAAGCAATTTCATTACATTACTATTGGTAATTTTAATCCCCGCGATGTTTTTATCATTCACTTTAACAATACGATCCCCATCATGTAATCCTGCTTTTTCACTAGGTCCATTTTCAATTACATGCAATACAATAACAGTATCATTTAAAATTCTGAATTCAACGCCGATGCCTTCGAAGTTGCCATCTAAATCTTCATTAACTCCTTTTAATTCTGATGCAGGAATATAACTTGAGTGAGGATCAAGTTCACCTAAAAGCGATGAGATTGCTTTGTCTTGAATTTCCGTAAGATTTAAAGTATCAACATAATTAGAATTAATATGCTGTAATACTTCATCAATTTTATTTTCCGAGTTTAATACTGTAATAGAACTTAATTTATCACCAATATAAACACCTAAAGCCAATGCTATTCCGAATAAGAATACGGAACGTGATTTCGAATTTCTTTGTTCGTTCATTTTATGATCGTTGATATTGTTCAACGGAAACTCCAAATTTCATAAGGAATTCTACGCCTTCTTCGATATCAATTCCTTTAAATGCAGCATAGGATTCTAAATAAATAACTTTTTTAATTCCTGTAGTGTAAATAATTTTTGCACAGGCTAAGCAAGGCGACAATGTAACGTACAACGTAGATCCTTCCATCGTAATTTGATTTTTGGATGCATATAAAATAGCGTTTGCCTCGGCATGTAACGCTAACGAACATCCGCCTTTTCTGTCACGTGCGCATCCGTCTTGCGGCCATTCCTGATCGCAGTTGTGCGTGCCAGCTGGCGGACCATTATATCCGAGCGAAACAATACGGGTATCTTTTGAAATGACGGCTCCTACCTTTGCTTTCACACAATGCGATTTGCGTGATAAGTTTTGGGCAAGGTCCATATAAATATCATCGAAGCTTAAATTATTCATGTATCAAAGATAATAATTGTTAAAGATGGTGGTTACCACTCACCACTTAAGTTAGGGAAAAATGTTTTGATTAATGCACCTGGAAAAATCTTAATCCGAATTGTATAAACAGGCGAGCTAACCTTGGTTTCAATATCAGGATTATTCATCAGAAGGTAACGATAGCCTACACCTGCGCCTAATCCAATCCATTTAAAAACTTTTACCTGACCTGTTACACCTATTTCTGTGATTAAGATGGAATGGTCAAATATTTTACGTTTGTTATTGTTGACATCATAATAGCTGAAATAGGAGTTTCCATAACCAACTGTAAATGGAATAGACGCTTGCCATGGATCTTTATTATAAAAAACGTACTCGGCTAATAGCGGGTAATAGTTGAGGTATAACTGACTCTTTACAATATTTCCCGTTGGCCAATAAGGTTTTTCTTCTTCTGGAAGTACTTTCCATTCAATGATATCGGATTTAATCTTGTTGTAGCCTACACCGAATCTCCATTTTTGGTTTACTTCGACTCCCGCTTTAAATCCAAAAACATCTGCTTTTTCATCACCAATAAAAGAATAGTAATTGTCAAATTGAAAAAAAGGTTTTACTTTTTTTTTGTCTTTGTTATTGCCAAATATCGGATTAGGATTTTCAAATGCAAAGCAATTCGCATGTCCTATGAGTAGGAAAACAATAAAGACAGCAACTGAATTTAATTTCATTGTACAAAGTTAGCAGAATCGAATATAAGTGGCAATAAAGTTTAAGAAAGAATAGATGAATAATGTTCCATCTAACAGTAAAGTAAACGTTTGCCTGCTTTGGTTTATTTTAATGCGCAACAGGATAAAAAATAGCATTCCACTAATAAATAAATCGATTTGGTTAGCTGAGCTATAATTAAACAAGAATATCAAAAGAATAGTATTAACAAGAAGCATTAATGTTTTGAGTGTATTAAATCCGAGATAAGTCGCAAGTGTAGTAGTTCCAGCACGATTATCTTTTTCAATATCTCGTAAGTCGACACCCAAGCAAATGAGAAAAATAATAGTAAACCTGATCATGAAATTTATCAAAAGGATGCTAGAGTTAAACCCACTTTTCAAAGAAAATAGGTAGCCTATGGCTGTCCACATGAATGCTAACAGTACAGTTTTAATTAATGGAATAGACCTTAATCCTTTTAACTCAAATGTCCCAATTTTAATATTAGTAAAATAAAGTGCCGATAAGAACGCCCATGCGCCAAACAAGATAACATTTTCTATACTTAAGCAATAGCAGCAGCTAAAAATGAGTATTACATAAAGAATAAACTCGTTCTTATTAGGTTTTTCATAAAAACTCAATAAAGGCATTTTATTACTAATAACGGGTACCCAAACCGACAATCGATAGATGAAAAATGTTCCAACAAATACTGCCAATGACAAGGCAATTAATTCGATTGAAAAGAGAAGCGTTATAGATGATAAAAAGAAAAGTAATGCAGTAACGGCAAGCAGTATATGGTGTACAGTTCTTTTTATTTTCATCAATGACTTACTTCGTCAAAAATACTAGCATTGTTAGGCTAATACCTAAGCTTACATATCCAAATTTGAGGCTTTGTTTAAATTTAATATTTCTCGCTTCTCTATTATATCCTAAACGAAAAGCTTCGTTATTCTCATAATTTTTAAATTCTGCTGGTAATTGCTTGGGGTTTTTTCGACCTAATGTCATGCTGTAAATAAATGGTAAAGGAATAGAATAAAACCCTAAAACTCCCGAAGCTGCACCAACATATACTGATGAAATACTTGACCCTGATTTGTCAAAGTGTTTTTTAGCCGATCTTTCACCTTCCATATAAATCCTTGCTTCCTCTATTGTAAAATCCAAACTATCTGCTGGTTTGTAAAGAATCTCCTCTTGGCTCTCCGCATTTGTGACTGAAAAAACGTCGTATTTGTCAACAATTCGGAGTTTTTTTGGAGAATCTCCTACAACTTTATAGTTAACAAACATATCCCCGATGGCATAGCTAGTAACATTAATTTCTTCTCCAGTTAATAATGTTATTTTTTGTTGTGCGTTAGACGAAGCTATTCCTAACGGGAACAAACATATTAGGGTATAAAGGACCTTTTTCATAATAATCAAAACTACTTAAATGGTAATGAGATATTGGACAAATAAATCAGAATTCGAAGAAGTTTTCAGCCATGTATTTTTAATAAATCACAAAACAAATTACACAGATTTGGGGTTATTCCTCTGATAGCTGAAAATCAGTCAATTTAATTATCAAATATTTTGCATTTCGAGCCATTAAACATCAAATTTCAGATAAGCATTTTATAAATTTGCAACCTTAATTACGCCATATGTCACTTTATTCATTTTCCGATCGCCATATCGGACCTGGTCACCAGGAAACAGCAGAAATGTTAAAAGCAATAGGAGTTGCTTCTATTGATGAATTGATTAATCAAACAATCCCGTCTGACATTCGTTTGTCAAAGGAATTATCAATCGGCGAAGCTGTTGATGAAACAACTTATATCAATGACCTGAGAAAGGTAGCAGCGAAGAATAAAATGTTTCGTTCATACATCGGATTAGGTTATTATGGTACAATCACTCCTCCGGTCATTTTAAGAAATATTTTTGAAAATCCAGGTTGGTATACAGCTTATACTCCTTATCAGGCTGAAATCGCTCAAGGTCGTTTAGAAGCTTTGTTAAATTATCAGACAATTGTTTCTGATTTAACAGGTTTGCCAATGGCAAACGCATCTTTATTAGATGAAGCTACTGCGGCAGCAGAAGGAATGACAATGTTGTTCCACACAAGAAGTAAGGATAAGGTGAAGAATAACGCAGTGAAGTTTTTTGTGTCTGATGAAGTTTTTCCTCAAACGATAGATGTTTTAAAAACGCGTGCGGAGCCTTTAGGAATTGAATTAGAAATTGGCGATTATGCTTCGTTTAGTTTTGATGATGATTTCTACGGAGTAATATTACAATATCCAGGAAAGAGTGGGGTAATCAACGATTACAGCGGTTTCACAGCGAAGTGTAAAACGAAGGATATTCGTGTAGTGGTTGCTGCTGATATTTTATCGTTAGTGATGTTAACGCCTCCAGGTGAGTGGGGTGCTGATGTTGTGGTTGGAAATTCACAGCGCTTCGGAGTTCCGATGGGTTATGGCGGACCTCATGCAGCATTTTTTGCAACGAAAGAAGATTATAAGCGTGATATTCCAGGAAGAATTATCGGATTAAGTTTAGATGCTGCTGGTAAGCCTGCGTTACGTATGGCATTACAAACGCGTGAGCAACATATCAAACGTGATAAAGCTACTTCTAACATTTGTACAGCGCAGGTATTGTTAGCTGTTATGGCTTCAATGTATGTTGTTTATCATGGATCAGATGGAGTAAAATCAATTGCTGCATCCGTGCATAATAAAGCTTGTGATTTAGCAAGTGCTTTGAAAAATGCTGGTTACGAACTGGCACATGAAGCATATTTCGACACTATTACAGTAGCTGCTAACGGTATGGCAGCTACGATAAAAGCAAATGCAGTTGCAAAAGGAATTAATTTCAGATATGAAGATGATGCAGTTGTAATTGCTGTTGATGAAACAACTTCAACGAATGATTTAAGAGATATCGTTGCTGTTTTTGCAAATGCGAACGGAAGTGATGTTGTATTTGAATCAACAAACGCTAGTGTTATCAATGCTGATTATTCATTAAGCAGAAAGTCTACATTCTTAACCAATATTGTTTTCAATAAATACAGAAGCGAAACAGATATGTTGCGCTACATAAAACATTTAGAGAATAAAGATTTAGCGTTAAATCATTCGATGATTGCATTAGGTTCATGTACGATGAAATTAAATGCAACGAGTGAAATGATGCCTTTAAGCTGGCCTCTATGGAATAATATTCATCCTTTTGCGCCATTAGATCAGACGCAAGGATATCAGCAAATCATCAGAGAACTTGAAAGTCATTTATGCGATGTTACAGGATTTGATGCGATCTCACTGCAGCCTAACTCAGGTGCACAGGGAGAGTATGCAGGTTTGATGGCTATCCGTGGATACTTGCAAGCAAAAGGCGAAGGACATCGTAATATTGTTTTAATTCCGCAAAGTGCGCACGGTACTAATCCAGCGTCAGCAGTAATGGCGGGTTGGAATGTTGTCGTTACTAAATGTGATGAGAACGGAAACGTTGACATTGCTGACTTGAAAGAAAAAGCTGAGAAGCATAAAGATAATTTGGCTGCTGTGATGGTTACTTATCCAAGTACACACGGTGTGTATGAAGAAGGTATCCGCGAGTTAACACAAATTATTCATGATAACGGCGGACAAGTTTATATGGATGGTGCTAATATGAATGCACAAGTAGGATTAACAAGTCCAGGAATGATTGGCGCTGATGTTTGTCATTTGAACTTGCATAAGACATTCGCAATCCCTCATGGTGGCGGTGGTCCTGGAATGGGCCCTATCGGAGTGAGAAGTCATTTAGCTCCTTACCTTTCTAATCATGCTGTCATTAATATTAGTAAAGAGCGTATAGGCACAGCAGTTAGTGCAGCTCCTTGGGGAAGCGCATTGATTTTGCTTATCTCTTACGGCTATATTAAAATGTTAGGTAGTAAAGGTGTTACTGATGCAACTAAGTATGCAATTCTTAATGCCAACTATATGAAGACTCGTTTAGAAGGGCATTATCCGATTTTATACAAAGGTACTCACGGACATTGCGCGCATGAGATGATTTTAGATTGTCGTGCGTTTAAGCAGTCTGCAGGAATAGAAGCTGGTGATATAGCTAAGCGTCTGATGGATTATGGATTCCATGCTCCAACAGTAGCTTTCCCGGTAGCAGGAACATTAATGGTTGAGCCTACAGAAAGTGAATCGAAAGAAGAGTTAGATCGTTTCTGTGATGCTATGATTTCTATTCGTGAAGAAATTCGTGCTTTAGAAAATGGTGAAGGCGATAAGCATAATAATGTTTTGTTGAATGCACCACATACAGCAGAAGAATTAACAGCGGATGACTGGAGTTATCCTTACTCTAGAAAGCAAGCAGCTTATCCAGCTACTTGGTTATCTGCAAATAAATTCTGGCCTACAGTTAAACGAGTAGATAATGCATACGGTGATCGTAATCTCGTATGTACTTGTCCTGATATAAGTTCATACGAAGAGGCAATTGCTTAATATAATAAGCCGGTTGTAAATCAATCGGCTTTTTTATTTAATCGATGAACTATTTAGCTCACCTTTATTTAAGTGGAAACAATCATGAAATAATGATTGGGAATTTTATTGCCGATCATGTAAAGGGAAAACAGATAGAGCTTTTTGATGAAGAGATTGTAAAAGGAATTAAACTACATCGGTTGATAGATGAATTTACGGATACGCATAAAGTGGTGGAACAAAGTAAAATTAGGTTGCGAAGTGAATTTGGAAAATATTCTCCCGTTATTGTTGATGTTTTTTATGATCATTATTTAGCAATAAAGTGGGAGCAGTATCATCACGAAGATTTATCACTTTACGCTGATAACTTTTATACGTTATTAAATAATAATCACCATCGATTGCCAATGAGAACACAGCAGATGATTCAATATATGATTCCTCAAAATTGGTTGTTGAATTATAAAACAATTGCTGGAATAAATAAGACACTTACTGGAATGTCAAAGCGAACAAAGTTCGAATCAAAAATGGATGTAGCCGCTATTTATCTAGATCGATACTACTCTGAGTTTGAAAACGAATTTAATGAATACTTCGAAGAATTACGCACCTACGTAAGTGTAGTAGGTGGAGAGGTGCTTAGATAATTATACGGTAAAATAAATCAATAACTATTAAAATTATTGTTAGTCAATCAGCAAATGGAACAAGTATTTGTACAAGATAGAATTTTTGATAAAATTGATGAACTAGCAAATGGTGAATACGATAATTGTACATTCAAAAATTGTAATTTTTCAAACACGGATTTATCGCAATTCACTTTTACCGATTGTACTTTTAATTCCTGTGATTTAAGTTTAGCAAAATTGAACAAGACTTCTTTTAGAGATGTGCAATTTAAAGATTGTAAAATGCTCGGACTTCGTTTTGATACTTGTAACGACTTTGGACTATCGTTTAGTTTTACGAATTGTCAACTTAATCACTCGTCGTTTTATAAATCACATATTGTAAAAACAGTTTTCAAAGATTCACAATTAGAAGACGTAGATTTTGCCGAGGCTGATTTAACAGCATCTATTTTTGATAATTGTAATTTGCTACAGGCAATTTTTGATCGTACTATTCTCGAAAAAGCTGACCTTCGAACATCGTATAATTTTTTTATTGATCCAGATGTTAATCAAATCAGGAAAGCAAAATTTTCAGTTGATGGTTTAGTTGGACTACTGGCTAAATACGATATTATAATTGAAAAATAATTATATGTTCCAAATTCAAATTATTTTTTTATTTTTATAAACTAAAATATGTGACAATGAAAAAACAATTACTTACGCTAATCGCAATATTTGCAACTAATATTTTATTTGCACAAGTACCATCTTATGTACCAACTACAGGTTTACTTGCATGGTATAATTTCAATGGTACTGGTGCTAATGCAAATAATGCATCGTTAAATACCTTGGCTAATTATGGTGCTAGCTTCGTTCCTGATCGTTTTGGAAACGTAAACGCAGCTGCTTTTGTTGATGGTTTAGGAACTCAATGGATGCAATTGTTGACACCCTCATTTACATTTTCACAAACAGGTGGGTATACAATTTCGGTATGGGTAAAGAAAAGTGTTCAGTCTTCTTCAGGTGTGGTTATTATGTCTGGAAATACAACAGCCTCAAATTTTATTACCAATATTCAAGGAAATAACGGTGTTCAATTTGGAGCGTGTAAGCAGCAGTCGCCTTGGACATGGTTAAATTGTGCTGATACTGTTGGTGCATGGATGCATTTAGTAGGAACATATTCTAATACAAAAATGAAATTATATCGTGATGGAGTATTGATGGATAGTACTACTTTCACTGCCACAGGAACTTCCGCGGTTAATCAGCCTTTATGGATTGGTCGTGGTCCAAGTGGAAATTATTATACAGGTGTTTTTGATGATATCGGAATTTGGAATCGTTCATTAACTCAAGCAGAAATAACAGCTTTGTTTAATTCTCAAACGACTACTGGATTAAATAATCAGGAAAAAAATCAGGCGGTAGTTTTTCCTAATCCAACTAAAGATGCTGTTTCAATTCAATTAAATTTTGGAATCGACAAAAAGTATATCATCACGAATGTTGAAGGAAAAAGAATGAGTGAAGGGGTGATTAATAGCACTGACTTTAAAGTTGATTTAACGGAGTTTCCTAAAGGGGTTTATTATTTGAATCTTGTGGATGGTTCTGTTGGAGCAATAAAATTGGTGAAGGAGTAGTTTGCTTGATTAATTTGAGAATTTGAAAATGGGATAGTGCTTAAGAACACTCTTTAAAGATTGTCATTTACATTATAAATAATGCTTGTACTTATCAATGGATTGCCTTTGTTCAGCAAACGACTTGCAGATGACTTAAATTCATTTGATGCTTCTATTAGATTTGTTTTTTGTGACACGTATAATTCGAAAGTTCAGCAGTTAAAATTTTTAGCGCTATTACCATTCGCAGATCTTGTTATCTCTATGAATGGGGTAACTGATAATAGTGGATCATTAAATGCCGTACGAAAGCTGAATAAGAAGTTAGTAATGCAATGGCAGGGAACAGACTCTCTAATAGCTATGGAGCGTTTTAAAAATGGGACCATTAAAAGAGATTACATCAGTCATGCTCTTCATTTTGTTGATTCACCATGGTTGTTTAATGAACTAACTTCAATCAATCTAGAACCTCAATACTTGCCTTTTAAGTTTGCAAAGGAGAAAGTTGCAATCGAAAAATATAATGGTATCTCTGCCATGACATATATTGCCGATAAGCGCCAGCCTTTTTATGGTATTCATCAATTTAAAGCTGTTGCAGAAGCTAATCCTGATATTGAGTTTAAATTATTTGGTGTGGTTAATCCTGAAGTGGAATTACCTGCTAATGTCAAATCGTTTGGTTGGGTATCGAATGATATTTTTCAAAAACACTTGCGTGAAACACCTGTTTTTTTTCGATTGGCTGAGCATGAAGGCTTTCCGGTTTCTGTAATTGAAGCAATGAGCTTTGGATGTGAAGTAATTATGACATCGCCTTACGAGTATTCTATTCAAGCTAAAACAAACGAAGAAGTAATCAGTGCTTTTGAAAAAGCATCACAGCTTGTTTCTAATCGTAATTTTATTCCTAACCATGATTTAATCAATATGGTTAAGCGCGATTATAAAAAGGAAACAATATTGAGCAATTATATTAGTAAATTAAAATCACTTGTTTCTATAAATTAATCTGTCCTGTACTTATAAAACTTCTTTACCAATTGTTCTCCATCAGAAATAACTTGTAGCAAGTATACACCGCTATCTAAAAAGTTTAAATCTAATGGAAATGGATAAGCCCCTCCAATACTCGCAGCATCAGGAACAAAAATTTGATATTCAAATTCACGATACCCCAAAGTATTAAAAACTGTTACCAATACATTGCCTCTCGTTTTTCTATAAATCTGTAAGTTTAATTGATAAGTAACTGCATTCGGGGTTATATCAAAATCAAACGATCTGCAACTACCATCTGAATAATAATTTAATCCCGCTCTATAGAAAGCGTTACATTCGTTTCGATACGTCTCGCCATCACATCCACAAACAGGTCTGTATTCAACAGGGCATGAGTAGGTTGGTTGCGCTTGTCTTAGCGAATCTTTACATGCACCCGGTGTTTGTGCGCTTGTTTTCAACCAACCGAAAAAAAGCACAGAAAGAATAAATAGCATTCGTTTCATTAGTTACAAATATACGAGGTTACATCCTCAAATAAAAAGCCCTCCTAAAATTAATAGGAGGGCTTTTCTGTTTTAATGAGTTATTTCAATTAATCACCTGAAACCATCGAAGAAAAATACTCTCTGTTCAGGCGCGCAATGTTGCTTACAGAAATTCCTTTCGGACATTCTGCTTCGCATGCTTCAGTGTTAGTACATGCACCAAATCCTGCTTCGTCGTGCGCCTTTAACATGTTTACTACACGTTGTTTCGCTTCGACTCTTCCCTGCGGTAATAATGCATATTGAGAAACTTTTGCTGATAAGAATAACATCGCCGATGAGTTCTTGCAAGCTGCAACGCAAGCTCCACAACCAATACATGCTGCTGAGTTAAATGCTTCGTCAGCGTTTGCCTTTGGAACAGGAATACTATTCGCGTCAGGTGCTGATCCTGTATTTACACTAATAAATCCTCCTGCATGTTGAATAGTATCAAAAGCTCTTCTGTCAACAACTAAATCTCTTAACACAGGAAATGCAGATGCTCTCCATGGTTCGATGATAACAGTGTCGCCATCTTTAAAGCTGCGCATGTGCAACTGACAAGTAGTTACTCCCTTGTTTGGCCCATGTGCGCGACCGTTAATATACATACTGCACATACCACAGATACCTTCACGGCAATCGTGATCAAATGCAATAGGCTCTTTTCCGCCTTTGATTAAGTCTTCGTTTACAACATCCAACATCTCTAAAAATGACATGTCAGGAGAAACGTTTTTTGCAGGATATGTTTCAAATTTTCCAGACGACTTTGCATTTTTTTGTCTCCAGACTTTTAAAGTTAAATTCATATTTCCACTCATGATGATAGCTATTTTTTATTTGGTGGGTTAAATGTTATTTGTAAGAACGTTGCGAAAGTTTAACATTCTCGTATTTTAATTCTTCTTTGTGTAATTGATGAGCTTGTCCGTCGCCTTTATACTCCCAGGCTGCTACGTAAGCGTAATTTTCATCATCACGTAATGCCTCTCCTTCGGGAGTTTGGTATTCTTCGCGGAAGTGACCACCACAACTTTCATTACGATTCAATGCATCTACCATCATTAATTCTCCAAGCTCGATTAAATCTGCAACACGTCCTGCTTTCTCTAAATTCTGATTTAATTCTAGTGCTTCTCCTGGAACCAATAAATTATTCCAGAAATCTGCTTTCAATGCTTTAATTTTCTCGATACCTTCTTTCAAGCCTTGTTCGTTACGTGCCATTCCGCAATGGTTCCACATAATCAAACCTAATTCACGATGGAAATCATGAACAGTTTTACTTCCTTTAATCGCTAATAATTTTCCTAAACGATCTTTTACTTTCGCTTCTGCTTCCATAAATTCAGGAGTGTCGTTGGCAATTGGCTTACGCTCAACACCTGCTAAGTAATCACCGATAGTATAAGGTAATACAAAGTATCCGTCTGCTAAACCTTGCATCAATGCAGATGCTCCTAAACGATTCGCTCCATGATCACTAAAGTTCGCCTCTCCACATGCATATAGTCCTGGGATGGTAGTCATCAAATTATAATCTACCCATAATCCTCCCATTGTGTAGTGAACTGCAGGATAAATCATCATTGGAGTTTTATATGGATTATCACCTGTGATTTGTTTATACATATCGAATAAGTTACCATATTTCGCCTCAACAGCTTTTTCTCCTAAACGCTTGATTGCATCACCAAAGTCAAGGTAAACTGCTAAGCCAGTGTTCCCAACTCCATATCCTTTGTCACACATATCCTTTGCAGCACGTGAAGCAATATCACGAGGTACTAAGTTTCCGAATGAAGGATATCTTCTTTCTAAGTAATAATCCCTTTCATCCTCTGGAATATCTTGTGGCTTTCTTGGATCTCCTTTTTGTTTCGGTACCCAGATACGTCCGTCATTTCTTAACGACTCCGACATCAATGTCAACTTAGATTGATGATCACCCGATACTGGAATACAAGTAGGGTGAATTTGTGTAAAGCAAGGATTACCGAAGTATGCACCTTTCTTATGCGCTCTCCAAATTGCAGTTGCATTCGATCCGCGAGCGTAAGTAGTAAGATAAAATACGTTTCCGTATCCACCAGTACATAAAACTACTGCGTGCGCACTGTGTCTTTCGATCTCTCCTGTCACCATATCTCTAGCAATGATACCACGCGCTTGTCCGTCTACCATTACTAATTCTAACATTTCATGACGAGTATAGCTCTTTATCTGACCCGTGCCCACCATTCTGTTCATGGCGCTATATGCACCTAACAATAACTGTTGACCAGTTTGTCCTTTTGCGTAAAATGTTCTTGATACCTGAGCACCTCCGAATGATCGATTGTCTAACAATCCACCATACTCGCGTGCAAATGGAACACCTTGCGCAACGCATTGGTCGATGATATTCACACTCACCTGTGCTAAACGATGTACATTAGCCTCTCTCGCTCTGTAGTCACCACCTTTGATTGTATCATAAAATAAACGATAGATACTATCACCATCATTACGATAGTTTTTAGCAGCGTTAACTCCACCTTGTGCAGCAATGCTATGTGCACGACGTGGACTATCCTGAAAGCAAAATGTTTTTACGTTATAACCTAACTCTGCCAATGAAGCAGCAGCAGATGCACCCGCCAATCCTGTTCCAACAATGATAACATCATAGCGACGCTTGTTAGCCGGGTTAACTAATTTTAAATTGAATTTATGGCTATCCCATTTTTCTGATAATGGGCCCGCTGGTATTTTTGAATCTAAACTCATATAATTCTTTCTGTTTAGTGTTTAATGAATAAGAAATAAAGTGGCATAGCTGCAAATAAGGCAGGAATAATAATCGCGAAGAAAACAGTTCCTATGCTCTTAATAATTTTTTCGTAGTTCTTTCTGCGTATACCCATAGTTTGAAATGCACTTTGAAATCCGTGCGCTAAGTGGTACGATAATGCAATCATAGCAATTACATAAAATGCCACATATAAAGGATCTTTAAATGCTGATTCTACTTCTGCATATAAATCCTTCACAATTAAAATTTCATATTGTTGTGAAGTGATATGTAAAGGTTTTTTAAATTCTTCCACTGGAAATGCCTTAACATCAATTAAGCTATCGGTAGTTAAATCTGTAACATACTGTTTAACAGGCATCGGAGTAAAATGAAATTCTCTCCAGAAATGTCCCATGTGAATAACGATAAAAACTAAAAGTATAGATCCAAGTAATCCCATATTCTTAGATGACCATGTTGTTTCTCCACCAGCTTTTTTTCCTTCATACTTTACAGGGCGTGCTTTGCGATTTCTTAAAACTAAATAGACGCCATTGACAGCATGTAACAAAATGAAAAAGTAGTTTACATATGATACCACTTTAATAGGAGGGAAGGTGGTCATAAAAACCGCATATTGGTTAAATGATTTCCCTTGATCGTTTTTAAATAGTTGTAAATTGCCCGACATGTGCACGACAACAAACAAGCATAAGAATAAACCAGTCAGGGCCATTAACCATTTACGACCTACCGATGAATTCAGAAATTCGAAGAATTTGCTCATAATGAATTTATATCTGATTATATTTTGATTTTTGAAGACCACAAATTTAACTTTCACAAGGCAAGCAACAAGCAATTTTTTAAGAATTTAGAACCTTTCTTCCATATTGCCTAAATGCTATTATTTCAATGACATAGAACACTTAATGCACATTTTAGGTTTTGAATGTCAATAAAAATCAACCGAAATACAGGGCCCTCGTTAATTTTTTATTCTTTGATCCGGCTTTTTATTGCTCTTTTCGTAGTTTCGTGAGATTAATTTTAAATCTTTTAATCATGAGATATCTTCCAATCGACAATAAACTATTCATCGAAAATCGTGAACGCTATAAAGCTAACTTAATTCCTAAATCAATCGCTTTTTTCAATGCGAATGATGAAATGCCTCGTTCTGCAGATCAGAATTACCCTTTTCATCAGCATCCCGACTTATTTTACTTAACAGGAATTGATCAGGAACAAACTTTATTAGTGATTTTCCCTGATGCTCCACTGCCTAAATACCGTGAAATTCTATTCTTGCGTAAAACTAATGAACACATCGCTGTTTGGGAAGGACATAAATATACGAAGGAAGAGGCAAGAGCAGCTTCGGGAATTCAAACTATCATGTGGACAGAAGATATTCCTTCTGTGATTCCGATGCTTATGAATCATTGTATGAATGTGTATGTAAATCTTAATGAAAATGATCGTTTCTCGAGTGAAGTTCCTTATAAAGAATTACGTTTTTCAAATGAAATGAAAGCAAAATATCCTGCTCACTTTTTTCATCGTTCAGGACCAATTATGGCACAGCTTCGTTCTATAAAAAGCGACTTCGAAATACAGGTAATGCAACGTGCAATCGATATCACAGAAAAAGCTTTTCGTCGTGTATTGCGCTTCGTAAAACCAGGTGTAATGGAGTATGAAATTGAAGCGGAAATCACTCACGAATTTATTCGTAAACGTGCTACCGGACATGCCTATACCCCAATTATCGCTTCTGGTCCGAATGCAAATGTGCTGCATTATATCGATAATAACCAGCAATGTAAAGATGGAGATGTTATTCTCTTAGATTTCGGTGCGGAGTATGGAAATTACGCAGCTGATTTGTCTCGTAGTATTCCAGTTAACGGACAATTTACCGAGCGTCAGCGTGATGTTTATAATGCTGTATTGCGTGTAATGAAGCAAGCAACTGCAATGCTTATCCCTGGTAATACAATCGAAAAATATCACGGTGAAGTAGGTAAGATTATGGAGGAAGAATTAATTGGTTTAGGGCTTTTAAATCGTGATGAAGTGAAAAAGCAAAATTTAGATATGCCGTTGTATAAAAAGTATTTTATGCACGGTACTTCTCACTTCTTAGGCTTAGATGTGCATGATATCGGTAACCGTTATGAGCCTATGAAAGCTGGTATGGTGTTTACCTGCGAACCAGGCATCTATATCCCAGAAGAAGGTTTAGGTATTCGTTTAGAGAATGATATCTTAATTACTTCAAAAGAGCCAATCGATTTAATGGCAAATATTCCTTTAGAAGTAGAAGAGATTGAAGAATTAATGGCGGAAGCAAAAGCCCATCGTGCAATTAAGTAAGTAGGCTTTTAGCCCCAAACTTTAGTGCCTTCAGTACAGTTTTTACAAATGTCAATCTGGTCGCGCGATTGTAATAATTTACCTCTGAAATTTCGGTAATTATTGCTGTTCCAAACTTCCTTAAATGTACTTTCTTGTAAATTCCCCATTGGATGGGATGCGTCCTTGTCAAAACAACACGGAACTACACTTCCGTCCCAGGTAATTACGCACGAATGCCACATCTTCCAACATTGATTAAGCAACTGATTTTTTATTTCGTAAGTGCCATCACTCTTCTTTTTATATCGAGAGTAGTGCTCGTTATCAGGAATTAAATCATTGCCATTTTCGTATTCATAAACCTGTGCCGTTTTAAAAGCCACTTCGTCAACACCTAATTCTTCTGCTAATTTTTCTACTTCTTGCATTTGATGTTCGTTCGGTTTTACAACGAGAAATTGAAAAATAATATGTGGAGTTTTCGATTTTAATTCTTTCTTCCACTTAACAATATTCTTTGTCCCTTCTAAAACTTTTTCTAGTTTTCCTCCTATACGATATTGCTGATATACTTCTTGCGTTGTACCGTCTATGGAGATAATCAATCTGTCCAATCCCGACTCTACCGTTTTTCGTGCATTCGCATCCGTTAGATAGTGCGCATTAGTAGATGTAGCAGTATAGATATTTTTGCTGGAAGCATATTTTACGAGCTCCGTAAATTCAGGATGCAAATAAGGCTCTCCCTGAAAATAAAAAATTAAATACCATAAATAACTATTGGTTTCATCAATGACCTTTCTGAAAAAATCACTTTCTAGCATTCCTGTCGGACGGGTAAAAGAGCGTAATCCACTCGGACATTCCGGGCAGCGTAAATTGCAAGAAGTGGTAGGTTCAAATGATAGCGCAACAGGATAACCCCAGTTTAAGGCTTTCTTTGTCCATTTCGAATAATAAAACGACGATAAAACCAAAAACGCATTCCACGCCCGCTTAAAACTAAACTTGCTGATAAAATTAATTCCGTCTCGAAAATTCCTATTCATGATATTATGGCAAAGGTAGTTTATTCGTCATTTAGTTCTAGGCGCGTTTAGTAAACTGAAAAGCAAGATTTTAAAACTTATTTGAAATCGCCTCAACTCTACTAAAATTACTATTTTTACCCTTATGTTTAAACGCCTGGCAAAGCTCATTCTTCGTAACAGATATTTGTTTTTAATCGTTATTTCAATAATTACGATTTTAATGGGTTGGCAGGCAACGCATATTCAACTTTCTTATGAATTTGCTAAAATTCTTCCAGCCACAGATCCAGATTATCAGGCTTATCAGCAATTTAAAGAGAAGTTCGGTGAAGACGGTTCTGTTATGTTCATTGGAATTCAGGATTCATCTATGCAGCAACTTAGTAAGTACAATGCATGGTGGAAATTAGGGGAAGATATCCGAAATGTTGACGGTATTGAAGCAGTTGTTTCTACCGCTCGTTTATATTGTTTGCAACGCAACGATTCTTTGCGAAAGTTTGAAATGAAATTGTTGAAGGAAGGTCCTGCAGCTAATCAAATTGAACTAGATAGTATTCAAAATATTATTAGTGATTTACCTTTTTATGATGGGTTTATTCTCAATAAGGAATCGCATGCTTCTCTTATGGCAATTACATTCGATAAAGTAAAATTGAACACTAAAAATCGAATTGATATTGTTAGAGATATTCAGTCTAAAGCAAAAGAGTTCTCCTCGAAAAATGGGGTAGCCGTTCATCTTAGTGGTATGCCATACATCAGGACTGAAATCACCTCAAAGGTTGTTCAGGAGATGAAATTGTTTATGATTCTTGCGGTATTAGTCACGGCAATCGTACTTTTTGTTTTCTTCCGCTCATTTCAGGTTGTTTTCTTTTCGTTGATTGTCGTAGCCGTAGGAGTAATTTGGTCGTTGGGAACAATCGCAATTCTTGGATATAAAATAACAATCCTTAGTGGATTAATCCCGCCGCTCATCATTGTCATCGGAATTCCTAATAGTATTTTATTGCTTAATAAATATCAAACAGAATATGCACGTCATAATTCACAGGGTATTGCTTTGTCGAGAATGGTGCAACGTATTGGATTAACTACATTTTTAGCTAACGTAACAACAGCAATCGGATTCTTTGTATTGTATTTTACGGAAAGCAGATTGCTTATGGAATTTGGATTAGTGGCTGCAGCAAATGTGATGTCTACCTGGCTGATTTCATTAATTCTTATTCCAATTGTTTTTAGCTTTTTATCGCCACCCAAAGTGAAACATGTGAAGCACCTTGAGGCACCTCGAATGCAAAAACTATTGTCCTATGTCAATAATTGGGTTCGCTTTCATACAAAGAAGGTTTATGCCATAGTAATCGTTATTACTTTTATTTCGCTTTACGGAATGACAAAACTTGATAATGTAGGATATGTTGTTGACGATCTTCCTAAAAACGATCCGGTTTATGTTGATATGAAATTTTTCGAAACTAATTTTAAGGGGATTTTACCATTGGAATTTAGTGTTTCTGCAAAAGATAGTTCTAATATTCTCGATCCAAAAACCCTTCAAAAAATAAATCGCCTCGAGAAAGAATTAGCCAAAATGCCCGAATTGTCTAAGCCTATTTCAGTAGTTGACGGAATTAAATATTCTTATCAGTCGTATCAAGGTGGTGAGAAAAAATATTACATACTTCCGGGTTCAATGCAATTGGCAGAAATGTCATCTTATATGGGTGAACAAAAAGGAAAGTCTGCTATGTTCAAGAGTTTCCTCGATAGTAATAAAATGGAAACCCGCATCAGTGTACAGATGTCAGACATTGGGTCTAAGAAGATGGACGTTCTTCTAAGTCAGATTCATCCTAAAGTTGATTCAATATTTCCTGCTGACGAATACAACACAAAAATCACTGGTAATAGTTTAATATTCTTGAAAGGAAATAAATATCTATTCGAGAATTTAATTGAAAGTATTTTACTTGCTATTTTCTTGATTTCACTAATTATGATTACACTTTTTATGTCGTTCAGAATGATTTTGATTTCAATCTTGCCAAGTTTAATTCCGCTGATAATTACTGCAGGATTAATGGGCTTTTTTCATATTGCATTAAAACCTTCTACCATTTTGATTTTTAGTATTGCTTTCGGAATTGCATCTGATCAAACAATATATTTCCTGACAAAATACCGTCATGAAATGCGTAACAGTAAAATCAAATCAATTTCAAAAGCCGTTACTGATACAATATTTGAATCAGGCTTAAGTATGATTTATACAGCTGTAATTTTATTCTTCGGATTTTTTATCTTCTCTGCCTCTGGCTTCGGTGGTACGGCAGCGTTAGGAAAACTCCTGAGTACAACTTTATTAATGGCAATGATCTCGAATCTTGTTTTACTTCCTGCATTCTTGGTAAGTTTAGAAAGAAGATTAACTACAAAAGCATTTTTATCGGAACCATTATTCGAGACAGATGTTGAAGATGATGATATCGATCATGATGAATTGGAAATTAAAAAAATGATTTAGTATTAGCATGAAAGGAATTATTTTAGCCGGTGGCTCAGGCACACGATTGCATCCACTAACACTTGCTGTTAGTAAGCAATTAATGCCCGTTTATGATAAGCCCATGATTTATTACCCGCTCAGTATTTTAATGATGGCGGGGATTAATGAAATCTTAATTATAACTACTCCACACGATCAGCCTATGTTTCAAAAACTATTGGGTGATGGTAAAGACCTTGGATGTAATTTTCAGTACGCAATTCAAGAGGTGCCTAACGGACTTGCACAGGCGTTTGTAATAGGAGAGGAGTTTATTGGTGAAGACAAAGTGGCTCTAATTCTCGGCGATAATATTTTCTATGGAACAGGGTTACAACAACTTTTACAAAGTAATAGTAATCCAGATGGTGGCGTTGTTTTCGCTTACCACGTTTCTGATCCTGAAAGGTATGGAGTAGTGGAGTTTGATTCGAATAATCATGCAATCAGTATCGAAGAAAAGCCTGCTCATCCAAAGTCAAATTATGCAGTACCTGGACTTTATTTTTATGATAATGATGTCATTCAAATAGCAAAAAACTTGAAGCCATCGCCTCGAGGAGAATATGAAATTACAGATGTAAATAAAGCATACTTAGATGCAGGCAGACTAAAAGTGGGAATTCTTGATAAAGGAACAGCTTGGCTCGACACAGGAACTTTTACGTCTCTTATGCAGGCTGGTCAATTCGTGCAAGTAATAGAAGAACGCCAAGGATTAAAAATTGGTTGTATTGAAGAAGTAGCTTTCCGAATGGGATATATCAATAAGAATCAGCTGAATAAATTAGCCGAGCCGTTCGTGAAAAGTGGTTATGGCAAATATTTGCTAAATTTGATGTAAAATTTAATTGATTTTTGTAATTTGCATTATCATTTCTATTCCAGCGAATTACAATTTAGTTGAAAAGCGAAAAAAGTATGCAGAGAAGAATTTTAGTTACCGGAGGAGCAGGATTTGTAGCCAGTTGCTTAGCACAAAAGTTGGCCGACAATCCGGAGAATTCAGTCATTATTGTAGATAATTTATTAACGGGATCAGAGCATAAATTGCCTGTTTCTATTTATAATAACGTTCGCTTTATTAAAGCAGATGTGAATGACTTTACAGAAATCTCTTCTATCTTTCATGCTTTCCGTTTCGACTATGTTTTTCATTATGCCGCTGTTGTTGGGGTGAAGCGAACAATCGCAAATCCAGTGATGGTGTTAAACGATTTAAATGGAATTCGTAATATCCTTTCGTTAAGTAAAAATACAGGTGTAAAGCGCGTTTATTATTCTTCTAGTTCGGAAGTTTATGGTGAGCCAGTTGAGTTCCCGCAAAATGAACATACTACTCCGCTTAATTCACGATTGCCGTATGCCATTGTGAAAAATGTTGGTGAAGCTTACTTGCGATCTTATTTCCAGGAGTTTGGTTTAGAATTTACAATTTTCCGTTTTTTCAATACCTACGGACCAAAGCAAAGCGAAGATTTTGTAATGTCGAAATTCCTTGCTGCTACGTTAAATAATGAAGATATCACCATTTATGGCGATGGTAGTCAAACTAGAACATTCTGCTATATCGATGATAATGTTGATGCTTGCTTAAGTGCATTCTACAATGATAAAATCGTAAATGATGTAGTGAATATTGGTAGCGACTATGAAATTACCATCCTCGACTTGGCTAAACGTATCATTGAAATATCAGGCTCTAAATCTAAAATCGTTTTTCTTCCTGCATTGAAAGAAGGCGATATGACAAGAAGGTGTCCTGATATCACAGTTGCTCGTCAGTTGTTAAATAGAAAAATGACAACCCTTGATGAAGGTATTCGTAAGTTAATTGAAGCCCGTCAATTTGTAATTGCCTAAATGAAATCACTTACTGAACTTTCTGAGTTAATCCTTCAGTCTGTAAATAATCTTCAATTTCCTCAAAATCCTTCAGGCCTATATGATCCTGTAAGATATATGTTATCACTCGGTGGTAAACGTATGCGTCCCATTCTTACACTAATGGCCTGTGATGCCTTTAATGGAGACATTAACGCTGCAATCCCACCAGCATTGGGAGTAGAGGTCTTTCATAATTTTACCTTGCTTCACGACGATATCATGGACAATGCACCACTCCGTCGATCAAAGCCTACAGTGCATGAAAAGTGGAATTCGAATATAGCAATCCTTGCAGGAGACGCCATGTTCGTAGAGGCGTGCCAGTTAGTAATGAATGCCCCTACAAAATCTGTTAAGGATGTTATGCAGGTTTTTACAAAAACAGCTCTCGAAGTATGTGAAGGCCAGCAATACGATATGGATTTTGAATCGATGGATCAAGTGACGATTGATCAATATATCGATATGATTCGTTTGAAAACAGCTGTTCTTCTAGGTGCTTCATTAAAAATGGGGGCGTTGGTAGCTGATGCGAGTTTATCAGACGCTAATCATTTGTACGATTTTGGAGTCAACCTGGGAATAGCATTTCAACTTCAAGATGATATTCTTGATGTGTATGGAGATGCTGACCATTTTGGAAAACAGGTAGGAGGAGATATCCTCGCTAATAAGAAAACATATCTTCTCATTACTGCTCTTGAAAAAGCGCAGGGAGAAATAAAATCTGAATTGTTGAATTGGATTTCCAGTAACGATAAATCAGACAAAAAAGTAAATGCGGTAACTGAAATTTATAACAAGTTAAACGTACGTCAGCTTGCAGAGGAAAAAATGCAAGAACTTTATCAGGATGCTTTGTTACATCTCGATGCTATTCCAATTGCTGATGCAAGTAAACAACCTCTTAAA
>JBKCGZ010000015.1:0-23677 GCA_046303115.1 Bacteroidota bacterium
GCGATTGTAGCTTTGCCGGGAGGATTCGGTACAATGGATGAATTGTTTGAAATACTCACGTGGGCGCAATTGGGATTACATCAAAAGCCTGTCGGGATCTTAAATACAGAAGGATTCTTTGATGGACTTCTAGCTTTTATACATTCAATGAGCGAACAAGGATTTGTAGCCCCCGTGCATCTGCATATGTTGCAAACAGAAGTCGATTATAAAAAGTTAATACACTTGCTAAATCACTACAATCCACCACCTTTTCCGCAGTGGTTACATAACGATGAGGTCTAAAAATCGTTCATTCACCAACCTTTTTAAAACACTCACGTATTAGGCCTTGCAAATTAACAAGAGCGAAGGCTATATTTGCCCCTCATTAAAGTTATTGCATTAAAAGTGTACTTAAATAATTAAAAGTAATTAACCCTTAGAGCTGGGCAACCGGTTGTACTAAACAAATTTTTAAAATGGATCAGAATCCTGCGAACATGGAGCATCAAGATGATGCTTCAGAAAACCTTAACCAAGGTAATGAAATGGAGAATGTAAATGAAGCTCCATCAAACGAAGAAAATACTGTAGAAGAGACAGTACAACAAGGTGAAGCCGCTGTAGAAAATACAGGGATTGCAGAAGAGCCAATTGTAGTGGAAGCACCATCAGAAGTTCACGAAGAAGAGGAGCACCTTAATCAATTACCAGTAGAGGAAATTGAAGAAGTTGAAGCAGAAGTAGAGCCTGATGAAGATTTTTCACAGCTTTCAAAACAAGAGCTTCTTGAAAAAATGGAAATTTACAGCAAGCACGATAAAGTGAATGCTGTTAAAAATAGAGTGAATGCTGCACGTGATGTTTTTCAAGGCATCGTACAGCAAGAAAAAAGTGTAGCCCTTGCTAAGTTTTTAGAAGAGGGAGGAGTTAAAGAAGAATTCGATTATCAAGATCAAATTGAAATTAAATTCTTTGATGCTTATAAGCATTACCAAAAACGCCGATCTGAATTTGTCCTAGGTCAGGAAAAAATTCGTCAGGGAAATCTTAAATTAAAGAATGAAATTCTTTCGCAGATGAAAAACATCTTGCAGAAAGAAGAAGATATGTCGAAAGCATTCAATGAATTTCATGAGCTTCAGGCAAAGTGGAGAGGGATTGGTCCAGTGCCACCTCAAAATGCGAATGACTTATGGATGACGTATAAGTTATACAGTGATCGTTTCTTTGAGTTTATCCGATTGAATCGCGAATTGCAGGATTTAGAAATGAAGAAAAATCTTGAAATGAAAATTCAATTGTGTGAGCGCGCCGAAGAGTTGATGTTGGAACCATCCTTAAACAAAGCAATTCAGG
Organism: Bacteroidota bacterium; assembly: GCA_046303115.1. Taxonomy (GTDB): domain Bacteria; phylum Bacteroidota; class Bacteroidia; order AKYH767-A; family OLB10; genus CAINEC01. The sequence goes on from JBKCGZ010000015.1 coordinate 1,342, forward strand.
AGTCGCAGGCTTTACAAAATAAGTGGAGAGAGATTGGTGGCGTGCCTCGCGAAAAGCGAACTGAAATCTGGGTTCGTTTTAAAGAAGCAATTGATAAGATTTTTGAAAATAAACGTCAGTATACTGAAGCGCAACAAAAGCAATTCGAAGGTAATTTAGTTGCTAAAACAGCCTTGCTTGAAAGAGCTGCATCAATAGTAAATGAAAACTATGATAAGCACACGCAATGGCAAGAAGCTTTACAGCGATTATTAGAGTTGCAAACGGAGTGGAGAAAGATCGGACCTACACCTAAAGAGAGTAACGAAACTATCTGGAATAATTTCAAAACTACTTGTGATCAGTTCTTTAAAAACAAAGACAACTATTACAAAAATAAAAAGCAGGAATTCGCTAATAACCTTCAGCAAAAAACCGAGTTATGTGTTTTAGCTGAAGCGCTAAAAGACAGTACTGATTGGAAGGCAACAACTCAGGAGTTGATTCGTCTTCAACAGGAATGGAAAAAAATCGGACCTGCCGGAGACAAGAACGAAAAAGTATGGCAACGCTTTAAAGCTGTAAGTGATGAGTACTTCGCTCGTAAGACTGCACATTTTGCTGCGCAGGATGAACAACAGGGTGAAAACATGAAAAAGAAAATGGATTTGATTGCTGAGGTAGAGCAATACAAAATTCCAGAGGATGCAAATGAGGCCATTGAGCAGCTAAAAGTTTTCCAACGCTCTTTTACTGAAATTGGATTAGTGCCAATCAAAGAAAAAGAAGCGATCCAAACTCGTTTCAGAAATGCAATTCAGGTTCACTTTAATGCATTAAAGTCGAAACCTGAGTATAAGCAAGCTTTCCGCCCTCGCCAGGATCGTCCTGAGCGTCAAGATCGAGCGCCTAGAAATAATGAGCAGAAAGGGGGTAATGACGATTCAAGAAATCTAAAGTCGAAAATGGAAAAATTGAGTTCAGAAGTGCAATTATTGGAAAACAATCTTGGATTCTTTGCTAACTCTAAAAATGCCAGTGCATTAAGAGAAGAGTATGAGCAAAAAATACAAAAGGCAAAAGAAGAGATTGCTAAGTTGAAGGCAAAAATGAACGAATTACGAAATATTTAAAAACAATTATAATTGGATTGTAAAAAGCCCTGTAGTATGCACTACGGGGCTTTTACATTATAGGCGGGGAGTCGCTAAAATTCGTAAATTAGCCTCCTCAAAACATTAGATTCCCCTTACTATGAAAAAGTTCTTGTTAATTGCAGCTCTTTTAACTTCAGGTTTATTTAAAAATGCGTCTGCTCAAGGGCAATTGTCTCACGATAAGTGCCATGCAGAAATTATGTTTCAGGAGGCAGCTGCCAAAGATCCTAAAGTGCTTCAAAATAGAGAAGCATTGGAACATTTTACAGAGGAATACATTAACAGCGGAGCAGCTTCACGTGCGTCAAGCGTAGTAAAAGTTATTCCAGTAGTTGTCCACGTGGTTCATTATGGTGGAGCTGAGAACATCAGCAAAGCGCAAATTGAAGATCAGATTCGTGTACTTAACGAAGATTTCCAACGATTAAATCCAGATACAGTGAATACACCAGCTGCGTTCGTTCCAGTAGCAGGCAATGCAGGAGTAGAATTTCGTTTAGCGCAAATTGACCCCGACGGAAATTGTACGGACGGTGTAACAAGAATTTATTCTCCATTGACATACAATGCACGTAACAATGTTAAATCATTACGTTGCTGGCCACGCGAAAAGTATTTAAATATGTGGGTTGTAAATAGTATTGCTAATGTGAATGGATCTCCAGGAATGGTTATCGGATTTGCTCAGTTCCCTGGTGGAGCTGACTCAACAGATGGTGTGGTTATTAAATATGATTACATGGGAACTATTGGTGCTGCGGCTAACTCACAAAATGCAGGACGAACAGCAACGCATGAAGTGGGTCATTGGTTAAACCTTCGTCATATATGGGGCGATGCTACCTGCGGAACTGATTATGTAACAGATACTCCTCCTCAATATGCTGCTAATTTATCGAACTGTCCTTCCTGGCCAAGCGTTTCAAATTGCAGCGGTAATGCTCCTAACGGCGACATGTTTACGAACTATATGGATTATACAAATGGTCCGTGTCAGAATATGTTTTCAGCAGGACAAGCAGCAAGGATGCAGGCAACACTTAATTCATCCGTGAGTAGTAGAAATAATTTATGGTCTTCATTAAATCTCGCTGCTACTGGAACAAGCGGTACTCCGGCACCGTTATGTGCTCCTGTTGCTGATTTTATTCCTAAGCCAATTTTGATTTGTGAAGGTGGAAGTGTTCAGTTTAATGATGCGTCATGGGGTGGTGAAGTGACTTCACGTACATGGACATTTAATGGCGGTACTCCAGCTACTGATACTGCAGCAAATCCGATGGTAATGTATACTACGCCTGGTGTATACGATGTTACATTGACAGTCAACAATACTACAGGAAGTAATTCGAAGACGATTCCAGGAAAAGTTATCGTAAGCCCTTCAAGCGTAACTAATTTGATTCCTTATAGTGAATCTTTTGAAAATGGAGCTTGGCCGTTTAATGATTACTACGCTTACAATGCAAATGGTGGAAACACGTGGTCAACTACTTCATTAGCTGCATCCCAAGGAACAAAATCACTTTACATCTACAATTTCTTGAACGTAAGTACAGGCTATCAAGCGAATGATAAAGGTCCGGATGAATTTGTTACACCAGCATTTAATTTAACAGGCGTAACGAATGCGAGTATGACGTTTGATTTAGCATGTGCATTACGTGATACAACAACTGATAAACTTTCGGTAGCTTATTCGTTTAACTGTGGTCAAACATGGACAGTTCGTTATACACGTCAGGGAATTCCATTACAAACTACAACAGCGTTTTTAGCTGGTAATTTCATTCCGAATGCGTCGCAGTGGAGAACTGAAACTGTGAGCTTCGGAAATACAATCAACAATAAAGCGAATGTTCGTTTCCGTTTTGAATTTACTCATGAGTCGTCAAATAATATTTACATCGATAACATAAACTTAAATGGAACTGTATCGGGCGTGAATGAAATTAATGTTGCTTCTGCCAATATGAATGTTTATCCTAATCCATCTAAAGGAATTACCTACGTTGACTTTACAATGGCGGCAGCGGGTGATGTTCAAATTGATGTGACGGATATTGAAGGAAGAGTTGTTTCTACATTCAGGGACTTTTTACCAGAAGGAGATCATCAGTATACAATGAATAACGAATTGGCAAGTGGAGTTTATCTTGTTCGACTTACATTCGGAAATAATTCAATTACTAAAAAAGCAATAATTAAATAATTAAATCGATAAACGTTTATCATCCCTCGTGGTTTTTACTACGGGGGATTTATTTAGATACAAAAAACTATGAGAAAAGTTCTACTAACTTTATTTGCAATTCTGATTACTGTTTTTGTTGGGAATGCTCAAAATAATGTCTATCGGTCATGCGCTACCGAAGAAATGTGGAAAGAAGCTATTAAAGCAGATCCGGATGCTGCACTAAGAAGAGCGAGTATTCCACTTTCAGGAGCACGAAAACTTCCAGGCACAAAAGTGGTTTCACCAACTGGATTTGTACAATACAAAATTCCAGTTGTGTTTCATGTGATGCATACTTATGGTCCTGAGAATATAAGCAAAGCGCAAATACAAGATGCTGTTAACAGTTTGAATTTAGCATTTCAAAAATTAAATGCAGATACTGTAGATGTTATTTCTCTTTTTCAACCCATTTTTGCGAATGCAGAAATAGGATTTGAATTAGCAAACATTGATCCCGATGGTAACTGCACGGATGGTATAACAAGAACATACACGAATTTTACAAATGCTGCTAATGATAATGTTAAGACATTAGTTGGTTGGCCTTGCGAAAAGTATTTAAATATATGGGTAGTTAAAAATATTGCAAGTGGTGCAGCTGGTTACGCATACTATCCGGGTATCAGTTCAAACATAGACGGTATTGTAATGCGTCATGATTACACAGGAAGCTTTGGTACATCAAATAACTCTAATTATACCGAACGATCATTATCACATGAAGTTGGACACTGGTTGAACTTACCTCATACATGGGGTTCTACCAATAATCCTGGCTTAGCAAGTAATTGCGGAACAGACGATGGGATTGGTGATACGCCAAATACAATTGGTGTTGCTAATTTTACTTGTAACACAGCACAAAATACTTGTGGACAAATTGACAACGTTCAAAATTACATGGATTATGCAAGTTGTCATTTAATGTTTACCGAAGGACAAAAGGATGCAATGCACGTTGCTCTTCAATCTTCACCAGGAGGTCGAGATAACTTAAGTACGTTGGCTAATTGGTTGGCAACAGGAACTGAACCCGGACATGTTGTTGCACCTTGTGCACCTGTAGCAGATTTTGCTATCGAAAAAAATTATATCTGCGTTGGAAATACAATTACGTTTAATGATAAATCTTGGAATGGAGATGTGACTAGTCGTGTTTGGTATTTCCCTGGTGGAACACCATCAACGGATACATCAGCTGCGCCAGCAGTGTTTTATAATACACCAGGAGTATATGATGTGAAATTAGTTGTAACTAATAGTTCAGGAATTGATTCACTTATTAGAATTGCGCATGTCAATGTTTTGCCAAATCCTGGAACAGCACTTATCCCATTTTCAGAAGGATTTGAATCATTAACGTTTGCAGGTAGCGATTGGGAAATTATTAACCAGAACAATAATAATACTTGGGCGATAACATCATTAGCTGCAGCCACAGGAGCCAAGTCTGCTCGTGTAGATAACATGACAGGTAATTCATCTGGAAGTGTTGATGAATTATTATCGCCTATTTACAATTTTACGAACTACAATCAAGTCCAATTTAGTTTTAAAGTTGCCTTTGCCTCTCGCAGTATGGCAGACACCTCAGAATTACATGTGTATTTCAGCACTAATTGTGGCGATACATGGTCACAACGTTACTTGAAAAAAGGATCTACACTAGCGACTGCAAATGCACAGACAAGCCCGTTTGTTCCTAACGCGTCACAATGGAGAACAGAAGTAATCAGCCTTTCATCGAGTACATTTACCAATAAGCCAAGTGTGCGAGCTCGCTTTGAATATGTTAATTATTTAGGAAATAATATTTACATCGATGACATCAATATCTCCGGAAATTATACAGGAATTAATGATGATTTAGAAAGTGCATATTCGTTTAGTGTATTCCCTAATCCTGCATCTGATGTTGCTAACATCAAATTTGATTTACCAAAAAATCAAAATGTAAAAATTGATTTATATGATGTAACGGGAAGATTGATAAAAAATATTGTTGATCAGAATTTAACAGCTGGAGAACATCAGTTATCTGTAAATAATAAAGACCTAAATGGTATTTATCTTTTAAGATGTTACTTCGATAATCAACAATATACAAATCAAGTTTCGTTTATAAAATAAATTCGTATAGTCATGGCCGATAGTTTTACATTTAAGACTACTTATATTGTTTATGCCTCTCCAAAAGAAGTTTTTGAAGCATTGACAGATTCAGGAATTATAGCTGCTTGGGGTGGCGGAATCAGCGTAGTGGAAAATAATGTTGGAGGACATTTCGAGTGGTTTGATGGCGATGTAGAAGGACAAGTTACTGCTTTTATGCCTGGGCAAGAATTGGGCTTTAGCTGGAAACCTGTAGAATGGAGTAAGAATACTAAACCATCGCAAGTAACAATTAAATTGAAAGAGCATTCAGCAGGAACTGATTTAGTGCTTATTCATACGGATTTCCCTTCACAGGATATTGCCGACAGAAGTGGAAATGGCTGGATTGATTTTGTCTTGGATCCGCTAAATGATTATTTCGTCACTCAAAAAGAATTCAAACAATCATAATATTAGGAAAGTCCACTGCGGTGGGCTTTTTCTTTATGTAAAACCTTTATCAATCGTTTTTGTTCAGTAAATTATCAATAGTCTATTATCTTTGTAATAATGAAAAACAGCCTGGAAGGATTATACTGCAATAGTTTAACAAGCTACCAACGACTTTTAACGCGCGAGGTAAAAATCGGCGATTTGCTTTTAGGGAATAACCATCCTATCAGAGTTCAAAGCATGACAACCACTGATACGATGGATACAATCGCAACAGTGGAACAATCGATTCGAATGATTGAAGCAGGTTGTGAACTGGTTCGTATTACCGCGCCAAGTATCAACGAAGCAAAAAATTTGGAGAATATAAAAGCAGAGCTTCGTAAAAGAGGATATTCAACGCCGTTAGTAGCCGATATTCACTTTACACCTAATGCAGCTGAAGTAGCAGCAAGAATTGTAGAGAAAGTACGTATCAATCCAGGTAATTTTGCTGATAAGAAAAAGTTTGAAGAGATAGATTATTCTGATGCAGATTATAATGCAGAATTAGAACGTATTCGTGAGCGCTTTATACCCTTAGTGAAAATATGTAAGGAGTATGGCACTGCGATGCGTATCGGGACTAATCACGGTTCATTAAGTGATCGAATCATGAGTCGCTATGGAGATACTGCTCATGGTATGGTTGAGTCGGCATTAGAGTTTTTACGTATTTGCGAGGCAGAGAATTTTTATAATATCGTTTTAAGCATGAAGTCGAGTAATCCGCAGGTGATGGTGCAAGCCTATCGTTTGTTGATTGCAAGAATGAATGCAGAAGGCATGAATTATCCATTGCATTTAGGAGTTACTGAAGCAGGTGAAGGAGAAGATGGAAGAATTAAATCTGCAGAAGGAATTGGAACATTACTGGAAGATGGAATCGGTGATACGATCCGTGTTTCATTAACGGAAGATCCTGAATTTGAAATTCCGGTTGCTAAAGCATTGGTAAGTCGTTATACTGATCGAGGTTCTCATGCTGCAATTACTCCAATTAAAAATCCACTTACAATTAATACAACGAATAATATTGAGTTACCTGTTGTAAGTGGATTGCCATATTCTCCCTTTACGTATGCGCGTCGCGTTAGTAAAGGAGTTCAGCATATTGGTGGCGATAAAGTTCCCGTTGTAATTTCTGATTATTCGCAACACGAAAAAATTACTGCTGCATCGCTTTTCCCGGTAGGCTATAATTATCAAGTGGCATTAGACAAGTGGAATATTTCTGACTTAGCTTGCGACTTTATTTATGCTGGAGATAAACAAATAGATTTTGAGATTCCAGGGACGCTTGGGATAATAAATAATTATGAGTGTTGGAAAAATAACAATCGTTCAGATAGAAATTATCCATTGGTAGATTTTACTAATGTGAACCAAGATATCGAATGGCATCCGGCAATCAATTTTCTTCGTTGTGAAGCAGGTCAGTTGGGGAATGTCGATTTCACACAACTTCCAGAGAATATTATTCTTGTACTTCATACTTCTAATAACCATATAATGCCTGCCTTACGACGAGCATTCATTCAATTAGCAGAAAATAATATCACTATTCCGGTTGTTGTAGAAAGAAGCTATTCTTGTAATAACGACGACTATCAATTATACGCTGCTGCTGATAACGGCGGATTATTATTAGATGGAATGGGAGATGGAATTTTACTAAGAGCTAACGGCATTGCATCACCGCAAATGATTAATAGTTTAGCTTTTGGTATTTTACAAGCGGCTCGCACTAGAATTTCAAAAACAGAATACATTAGTTGTCCGAGTTGCGGAAGAACTTTGTTCGACTTACAAGAGACTACCGCTAAGATACGTTCCCGTACAAGTCATTTGAAAGGGATTAAAATTGGCATCATGGGTTGTATTGTAAACGGTCCTGGTGAGATGGCGGACGCAGACTATGGTTATGTTGGTTCAGGAGTTGGGAAAATCACGCTTTACAAAGGCAAGGAAGTCGTGACGAAAAATATTCAAGCCGAAGGAGCTGTTGATGCCTTAATAAATTTGATTAAGCAACATGGCGATTGGGTAGAGCCGGTTTTAGAATAATATAAAGATAGATAGTAAAGATTAGGTGCTATGAAGCAGCAGGTATATTTTCACGATTTAGATAGCATCGATTACAAAGAGTGCTGGGATTTACAAGAGCGTTTATTGACAAGCATTGTTGATGATAAAATGCTTAATAGAGATAAAGTGGCAGCTGATCAAATTCCATCACGACATTATCTTTTATTTTGTGAGCATCCTCACGTTTTTACATTAGGCAAAAGCGGTTCAGCAAATCATTTACTTGCTGATGAAAATATTTTAAAAGCGAAGCAAGCTACATTTTATAAGATTAATCGTGGAGGAGATATTACATATCACGGTCCTGGACAATTAGTCGGGTATCCTATTTTCGATTTGGATTTTTTCTTTAATGATATTCATAAGTACTTACGATTTTTAGAAGAAGCGATTATTCTCACATGCGCTGATTATGGTTTAACAGCTGGAAGAATTCCTGGTCTGACAGGTGTTTGGCTGGATATAGAAGATCCAATTAAAGCAAGAAAGATTTGTGCGTTTGGTGTTCGATGTAGTCGCTGGGTGACAATGCATGGCTTTGCGTTTAATGTGAATGCTGATTTAAGTTACTTCAATATGATTGTGCCATGTGGCATTACTGACAAAGGAGTTACTTCATTGCAAAAAGAACTAGGTCGCGAAGTTGATCTTGAAGAGGTAAAAGCAAAAGTATTGTTACATATGCAGGAGTTATTTAATTTCAGTATTCAAACCCCTCCAAACGAGACATTGCCTTGGATGGAAAATGATAGTATCAAGACCGCATGAAAATTTTAAAATTTATACTTAAAGCAATTGCATTAATTGCATTATTGATCACGCTATTCATTTTTGTAAGCGGAAAAACATATTTGTTTAAAACACTTGCCTACAATTTTGTTGGTATTGATGATTTAGATTTGTTTGAAACGCGAACAGTCAAAACGAGTAATCCAATTGAATGGCCAACTTCAATTAATTATAACAAAAGGCCAATATCTGAAAAATTAGAAACAACCTTAAAGAAATATGAATCGATTGCTTTTCTAGTCTTGAAAAACGATTCTGTTTTAAATGAATATTATTGGGATGGATACAATGATTCATCTTTGACGAATTCATTTTCGATGGCAAAAAGTTTTATAAGTGTGCTAACGGGAATTGCTTTAAAAGATGGCAAGATTAAAAGTCTTGATCAGAAGGTGGGTGATTTTATTCCTGAGTTTAAAAATGGGAATAGAAGTAAATTAACTATACGCCATTTGCTTACTATGTCGGCAGCATTAAGTTGGGAAGAGTCTTATACTAATCCACTTGGACCAACTACAGAAGCGTACTACGGAGATGATTTAAACGGACTAATTTTAAAGCAGGATGTGGTTGATGAGCCAGGTAAGAAGTTTAAATACCAGAGTGGGGTTTCGCAATTGTTGGCAATGGTAGTTGAAAATGCTACAGGTGAGAAGGTAGCAGATTATGCATCGAAAAAATTATGGCAACCATTAAATGCTGTTCATGATGCGCAGTGGAGTTTAGATAAAAAAGAGGGAACCGAAAAGGCCTATTGCTGTTTCTATTCTAATGCAAGAGATTTCGCTCGTATAGGTTCATTGTACTTACATAAGGGTAATTGGAAGGGCACGCAAATCGTAGATACTAATTATGTATTGGAAAGCGTTACTCCTTATCCGTTAGATAATAATGGAAAGCCTAACGAGATATATGGATATCAATGGTGGGCAGGAAATTATTCCGGGAAACAAGTTTTTTACTGTCGTGGAATTTTAGGTCAGTATATTTGTGTGATACCAGACGAAAATATTGTGTTTGTGCGTTTAGGTCGTAAGCGAGGAGAGAAAAATGCAGATGGAACATTAACAGATTTGCCTCTTTATGTTGAAGAAGTTTTAAAATGGACAAAATAAAAAAGAGATGCTAAAGGATATTAATAGAGAAGAGGTAGAAGATATTGCAATTGCGGTAGTGCCAGGAGAAGAAGATAGTAATATTTGGGAAGTTTATATGATTAATCTAAAGGAAGAGAGTTTAGATAATGTGATTGTCGCAAGCAAAGGTTATGGTATGTATAATGGGGAAGAGGTTAAGACATCAGTCTTACGACATTATTTAGGGGTTTTTGAACCACTTGATATTCGTCTTATTGAACCGATACAAAAAGAGGTTTTCGGTTTAAATAACGAGTATTGGGTTAGTTTTTATATTGGTAAAAATATTTACGACAAGAAATTTATTTTCCTTCCAGAGTCGATTAGTGAAGATAATTTCACACGCGTTCCATTTATAAATAGAATGGGTGTTATCATTCGGTAATATTAAAATTAAACGTTTGTAAATGTTTATCGCTTGGTTTTCTATTTAAACTTGCGGTATTTTTACCCCCGGGGGCACTTTTCACAATCCCGTTTGCAAATAATTATTTAATCGGATATTTTTTTTTGCTTGAATAAGTTCTATCAAAGCAAAAATTATTCGAAATAAAAATTAAACGTTTGTAAATACTTAATGCTTGTTATTAATTATCTTGTGTTACTATTTTTGACCAAAAAATAATATGCTTAAGACCATTGCACTCGAAAACATTCTTTGTCTGGACATTGAAACAGTTCCGCAGTATAAATCTTATGAGGAGGTACCTGAGGATGTCAGGCCACTTTGGAAGCGTAAGGCAGATAACTTAAAGAAAGAAGACACAGAAGATCATATTAGTATTTATGATCGTGCAGGAATCTATGCGGAGTTCGGCAAGATCATTTGTATTTCCACTGGATTTTTAAATCATACGAGTGATGGAAGAGAGTTCCGTATGAAATCGTTTTACGGACATGATGAAAAAGAACTGTTGGAAGATTTTGCGCAGTTACTTCGCAAGTTAAAACCGAATATGCTGTTATGCGGACATAACGGAAAAGAGTTTGATTTTCCTTATTTAAGTCGTCGAATGATTATTAATGGAATCGAACTTCCACCACAATTAGATAATAGTATGAAGAAGCCTTGGGAGGTACCGCATTTAGATACCATGGAATTATGGAAGTTTGGTGATTATAAAAACTACACTCCATTAAACCTCTTGGCAAATGTACTAGGCATTCCTAGTCCTAAAGATGACATTGATGGTAGCCAGGTAGGAAACGTTTACTGGAACGAAAATAATTTAGATCGCATTGTTACCTATTGCAGGAAGGATGTTATTACAGTAATGCAAATTTTACTTCGCTTTAAAGGACAAGAGTTATTAGATGAGTACGAAGTGAAGTTGGGGAATTGATATTAAAATCGGGTCATAATTTTTTTTTCAAAATAGTCGGGTTACCTTTTTAGGGTTGGAGTATTAACCCTTCCCAACTAAAATCTAATTATATATGATCGTATTAAAATGCTATTTAATAGCTTGTTATTTATTTATCACCTTAGTAATGCGTGTTGCCATTCATTCATTTGGGAAAAAGCCTGAAAAACTTGATCTGAAAATATGGCTCGCTGCACCTTTTACTGCTCCAACATTTATTTTATTTTTTATTTATCAAATTGCTTTTAAGAAAAATTAAAATTAAATTTGTTTAGCAAGCTTGCTGTTTTTATATCAGCTCCTTTGATAAAATTATTTTTGTTTTAAATTAAATCTTATATGAAATTCTTTCAAAAAATTAAAGTGGATATTAAACGCTATCGTTTATTTAATAATCCATTAAAATGGCCAGATTATATTCATGATAATATTGTTGATTATTTAATTGCAAAAGATTTTAAGTATTTAGAAAATAAAAAAACGCATTACATTAAAATTTCTTTTGGAATCACTGAGTCCCATTCATTTTATATGGATTATTATATTGATGGTGGTTCTTATTTTTATCGTGGGGTGATAATGGATGGAATTCCAGAGGAAAGAATGAGGGATGCGATGGTGATGGCTTCTCACATTAACAACAAATTGCGTTTCAGTAATGTGTTCGTTGATCCTGATTCAAAAATAATCTGTCTAATTGTAAAAATAGATACACCAATGTGCATACATTCTCCATCATTGATGCATGAAATGTTAGGGACACATTACGATGAATGTATGTTTAGTTTTGAGGCATTTGAAAAACTATTTCAGTCTGATGAGGATCCTGTTTTTATTATCGCTGAAATAGTCGAGCGAATGAAACAGAAAAATAAAAATCAAGGAAATACAGCAGAATAAAATTTACTTGTAAAGGACTAATTCCATTTTGTCTTTATTCAATTCCCATTTCTTAAACTTATCTAAAAAGCTTTTACCACAAAGTAAAGAGCCGTTCTTTAATACCGCAATGGTTACATTGTTTACAGTATAATTGCCAATGGTGATTTTATTCACCTTTAAAATTTGTCCTGTAACAGTTTTACCATCGGCAAGCTCATATTCTTTTTCACCAATGTAGTCGGCTCTCTTAATGGTTCCATTTAATAGCAACTCTCGTTCAGTGTCGCTATCAATGGTTAAATCAGTAGCTCCTGTATCAAACAAATAATAACGTGATACACCGTCGATAGAAATTTTTATTTTAAAACCTTTGCCTAAATAGTCTGTTAGTTGAACGCTCGATGATTTTCCGCCACCAATTATATCCGCAGGAACATAGGCGTTCTTACTTTCCGATGTGCTCTTTTTGATGCCACCATTAAAAACTTCGGTTACACATGGTAGAGCAATTTCATTGTAAATAGGACTATTTTCATTTTCGATTTCTTTCAAGTCTTTGTAGGTGTATCCTGACTTAAACAACTTCTCAATAGCACAACTGCAGTATTGATTAGCCATTTCTTCGGTCCAGATTTCTTTGGCTTCAGGATCACTCATTAATTCCAATACACAGTTCTTTATTCCGGATTGAATTGTTAAATCAGAATTATTTCCTTTTTCAAATGTATAGTTGTCCGAAATTTTATAGTTGCCATCTAAACATCCCATCAAGATTTTAAAATTCTCATCTTTCATGAATAAGTCGGTCATTTTATTTTCTTTGGCCGCCTCTTGCATCTCCCAACTGTTAATCTCCGGAATTAATTTGTCGCACACACACGAGCAATACTTTTCAGTTTCAATTTCTATCCCGTTGAAATTCATCAACTTCTTATCTGCTCCCTTCGCACATGATTTAATAAAATCACTTCGTTTGCCTAAAACCACCCCATCTTTTGTCAATACATTTTGAGCGTTCGAATTCAAGAATAGAAATGTGATCATTACGGCTAAGATGGAACGCTTCATTGGTTGATAGGATTTTAGATTGGATTGAGTACAAACTTCAATTTTAATCGGCAATTAAGCAAATCAAAAACCTTATGTGGCAGATTAGTTGAAATTTAGATTGTATAATGATGAAATTGATAGGGTATATGTTCGATATAAAAGAACGCATACCAGTGCTATTAAGCTGCTGAAAAACAAGGGTCTAAGGTTAATCTCATGCATGCCCATATGATGATCCCCGATAAATTACTATCATTTCTTCCCTATTTTCTTTCGTAGCTTACTGACATTTATTACTTTTGCACCCCTTACACCCTCGTGTAAATTAAATGTTGAAAAGTGGCTACGCACAATAAAGATTTAATCGTTAAGTTCATCAGCTTACCCGCTGGAATTCATGAATTTAACTTTCATATAGGGGATGAGTTCTTTGAGCAGTATCCGAATAGTCTTATTCACAAAGCGAATGTGGAAGTTGATGTAGTATTACATAAATCAACAACCATGGAGCTGGACATTGAAATAAATGGAGAGGTAGAGGTAGAATGTGGCCGATGTCTCGAGAATTTCACCATGCCTGTGAATGCACATCAGCATCTTTTAATTCGAATGGTTGAAAGTCCGAATGCCGAAGATGATGACATCGATACAATACACATTGCAAATTCAGCAAATGAGTTGGTTTTAAATAATCATATTTATGACTTTGTCACGCTGGAAGTTCCATATAGTCCTTCGCACCCCGACATCAATGATGAACCTGGATGTGTGAATGAAGCACTGGATTCTATATCAGAAAATGATACAGAAGAAAGTAAAGAAGAAGTAAAGGACGAACGTTGGAGCGCACTGAAAAAAATAAAATTGAATTAACTAATAAATAATTAAGTACTATGCCAAATCCTAAGCATAAACACTCGAAATCAAGAAGAGACAAACGCAGAACGCACTATAAGGCGACTGCACCTACAATTGCAGTTGATGCAACTACAGGTGAAGCACATCTTTATCACCGTGCTTACTGGTACGAAGGTAAATTGATGTATAAAGGTAAAGTAGTAATGGAGCGCGGAGCTTAATTACAACAGTAGCTTTAAAATAAAATTTAAATTTCTTCAAAGGAAAATTGTTCAACATGAAGATTGGTGTTGATATCATGGGTGGGGATTATGCTCCACTTGAGATTACGAAAGGAGTCATCGAAGCACTACCTCACTTAGGGGCAGGTGTTGAGTTGGTTTTGTTCGGCGATATCGCCTCTATCACTCAACAATTTAATGAAGCTGGAGCTGATATTTCAAAAGTCTCTATTGTTCCAACAACAGAGGTGATCGGAATGGACGAACATCCAACAAAAGCCATTACACAAAAGCAAGATTCAAGTATTTCCCGCGGATTCGAATATCTGAAGCGTGGTGAAATAGATGCATTTTGCGGAGCTGGTAACAGCGGTGCAATGATGGTTGGAGCAATGTTTAGTGTTAAAACTATTCCTGGTGTTTTACGTCCTGCAGTATGTTCTGTCCTGCCGAAAGAAGATGGTCCTTGGGGCGTTTTCTTAGACGTAGGTTTGAATGCCGACTGTAAGCCTGAAATGCTTCAGCAATTTGGTGTTCTTGGTAGTTTATACCTTGAGCACGTTCACGGATTTAAAAGTCCGAAAGTTGGATTGATGAACATCGGAGAAGAAGAAGAAAAAGGAAGTGTGCTCACACAAGCAACGCATCAATTGCTTAAAACGACAAAAGACATTCACTTTGTTGGTAATGTTGAAGGTCGTGATTTGTTTAACGACAAAGCAGATGTGATTGTATGCGATGGATTCACAGGTAATGTGATTCTAAAGCTTGCGGAGTCCTTCTATAATTTAATTCAGAAGCGTTCAATTACTGATTCGTATTTCGAACGTTTCAATTATGAAAATTACGGAGGTACGCCGGTGTTAGGTTTGAATGCTCCCGTAATTATTGCTCACGGAATTTCTAATGCCCGTGCAGTAAAAAACATGATTCACATTACTGAAAAAGTAACAGCTGCTCGCTTGACAGAAAAAATTGCACAGGCGATGCAAGAAAGTATTGCTCATTAAAATATGACTAAAATAACAGCTGCAATAACTGCCGTAAACGCATGGGTTCCTGATTATCTTCTAACTAATCAAGTGTTAGAAACGATGATTGACACAACAGATGAATGGATTACTTCGCGAACGGGAATTAAAGAGCGTCATATTTTAAAAACACCTGGAGAAGCTACTTCTGATATCGGTGCAAGAGCAGTGGAAGGTCTTTTAAAAAAGCGTGGTATTTCCGCAGAAGAAATCGATTTGATTATTTGCGCAACCACAACACCTGACATGCAGTTTCCTGCAACAGCAAATATTATTTCAGATAAAGTAGGAGCGAAGAATGCGTTTAGCTATGATATTAATGCAGCTTGCTCAGGATTTATTTTTGCTTTAGCAACAGGTTCAAAATTTATTGAGACAGGTCAGTATAAAAAAGTAATCGTAGTAGGTGCAGATAAAATGTCATCTATTATTGATTACACCGATCGTGCAACATGTGTGATTTTTGGAGATGGCGGAGGTGCGGTACTGTTAGAGCCTAATACGGAAGGCTACGGAATTTTAGATTCTATTTTAAGAACAGATGGTTCTGGTCGCGCTCACCTACATCAAAAAGCAGGTGGTAGTTTAAAGCCAGCTTCAGCTGAAACAGTTGCTGCAAAAGAACATTATGTTTATCAGGAAGGTCAAACGGTTTTTAAATTTGCCGTGACCAATATGGCTGATGTGAGTGCTGAAATCATGGAGCGTAATCATTTAACTTCGGATGATGTTGCATGGTTAATTCCGCATCAGGCAAATAAAAGAATTATTGATGCTACCGCTCGACGTATGGGTGTGAGCGATGAAAAAGTAACACTAAATATTGAGCGTTACGGAAACACAACTAATGGAACAATTCCACTTTGTTTATGGGAATGGGAAAATAAATTCAAAAAAGGAGATAATATTATTATTGCTGCTTTTGGTGGAGGATTTACCTGGGGTTCTATTTGGGTGAAGTGGGCATATTAATTTTAATTTGACAATCTGAACACGCTTTCTAATTATCCTTTAAAGGTTCAATTTTTTTAAAGTCGAGTTTTGTAATTTTCTTCAATTTTGAAGAAAAATTCAATGATTTTGGCCAATTTTTAATCAAAATCTAATCTTTTTATAGCAAAATAGCTTATTTTTGACCACTCATAAAAAACTCCTTCTATGAACAAAAAGGAAATCGAAGAACTTATAAAGTTCGTTTCAAAATCAGGTGTAAGTGAAGTTAGCTTAGAAACTGATTCGGTGAAAATCACCATTAAAAATGCAGCTCCAAGAGTGATTGAACAAGTGGTAACAGCTGCTCCAATGATGCAAATGCCTATGCAAGCGGCACCGGCTCCAGCACCAGTTGCGGCAGCACCAGCTCCTGCACCAGCACCAGCAGCATCTAAAGATGAATCAAAATACATCACTGTAAAAAGTCCAATGATTGGAACTTTCTATCGTGCATCTAGTCCAGATAAACCAAACTTTGTAAACGTTGGTGATGAAATCAAAGCTGGTCAGGTAGTATGTATCATCGAAGCAATGAAATTATTTAATGAAATTGAATCTGAAATTTCAGGAAGAATTGTAAAAGTATTAGTAGATAATTCTTCTCCTGTTGAGTACGATCAGCCTTTGTTCTTAGTTGATCCTAGCTAAGACAATTTGTTTAATCATTAAATAGACAATTATGTTTAAGAAAATATTAATTGCCAATAGAGGCGAGATAGCATTGCGTATTATCCGTACTTGTAAAGAGATGGGCATTCGTACCGTTGCAGTTTACTCTACAGCAGATAAAGAAAGTTTACATGTTCGCTTCGCGGATGAAGCAGTATGTATAGGTCCTCCTCAAAGTCGCGATTCCTATTTAAATATTCCTCGAATTATTGCAGCAGCAGAAATTACGAATGCAGATGCAATTCATCCAGGTTATGGTTTCTTGTCAGAGAATTCAAAGTTCTCTGCTATTTGTCAGCAGCACGGAATTAAATTTATTGGTGCTACTCCTGAGCAAATTGATGCAATGGGTGATAAAGCCAATGCAAAGGATACAATGAAGCGCGCAGGTGTTCCAACTATTCCTGGTTCTGATGGTTTGATTTCAGATATCGAAGAAGCGAAAAAGGATGCAAAAGAAATTGGATATCCTGTTATCCTAAAAGCAACTGCTGGTGGTGGAGGAAAAGGGATGCGTATCGTATGGAAAGAGGACGAATTAGAAAAGGCGTTTGATACAGCACGTACAGAAGCAGGTGCAGCCTTCGGCAACGATGGTATGTACATGGAAAAATATATTGAAGAGCCACGTCATATCGAAATTCAGATTGCAGGTGATCAATATGGAAAGGCGTGTCACTTAAGTGAGCGTGATTGTTCTATTCAACGTCGTCATCAAAAATTATTGGAAGAAACTCCTTCTCCATTCATGACAGAAAAACTACGTCACGAAATGGGTGAAGCTGCTATCAAAGCTACGCTTGCAAGTAACTACGAAGGTGTAGGAACAATCGAGTTCTTAGTTGATAAGC
Source organism: Bacteroidota bacterium (assembly GCA_046303115.1). Taxonomy (GTDB): domain Bacteria; phylum Bacteroidota; class Bacteroidia; order AKYH767-A; family OLB10; genus CAINEC01. The sequence goes on from JBKCGZ010000015.1 coordinate 19,235, forward strand.
ATGGTAAGTTTTATTTCATGGAAATGAATACGCGTATTCAGGTAGAGCATCCAGTTACTGAAGAGGTAATCAATTACGATTTGATTAAAGAGCAAATCAAGATTGCAGCTGGTGTTCCTATCAGTGGAAATAACCATTATCCAACAATGCATGCAATCGAGTGCCGTATTAATGCAGAAGATCCGTATAATGATTTTCGTCCCTCACCAGGTAAGATAACAGTATTGCATCAGCCAGGTGGACATGGAGTGCGTGTCGATTCACATATCTATGCAGGATATACTATTCCTCCATACTATGATTCTATGATTGCAAAATTGATTACGATTGCTCAGACACGTGAAGAAGCAATTCAAACAATGGAAAGAGCATTAAGCGAATTCGTTATTGAAGGTGTTAAAACAACAATTCCTTTTCATCAGCAACTTATGTTGAACGAAGATTTCAGAAAAGGAAATTACACCACCAAGTTTATGGAAACGTTTAAACTGAAATAAAAAAAGTCCCGAGGTAATTCTCGGGACTTTTTGTTTAGGTTCGTTTATGATTCTATAAACTCTACAATACCACTTTCTAAATGGTGAAGGCCTCCCACAATTCCAATCTGACCTGATTCAACCATATCACGAATAATTTCACTCTTGTTCATGATATTTTTTATGGTCTCGCCAATATTTGTTTTTGTTACGTCGAATACAAATTCACTATTTTTTGAGTTGCAATTCGAATGCTTGCCTTTTTCAACTTCAATAGCAACAGCTGGTTGAATTTTATTTAGTAACGTCGTTAAATTCCCTAGTTCAACATGGTCGCAAGCGCCTTTCACTGCGCCACATTGTGTATGACCTAATACAACAATTAATTTTGATCCTGCTACTTTGCATGCAAATTCAATACTGCCGATGATATCATCATTGCAAATGTTACCTGCAATTCTAATTGAGAATATATCGCCTAATCCCTGATCAAATATTAATTCGGCAGAAGTACGACTATCAATACAAGATAAAATAACTGCAAAGGGCCACTGACCTTCGCGGGTTTCATTTACTTGCTGCAATAAATTACGATTGATTTTTAAATTACTTACAAAACGTTGGTTTCCTTCTTTCAAAAAGGCAAGTGCCTTTTGATGTGATATGGTTGATTGTGTTTCAAATGTATGTGCTTTCATGATATTTTAATAAAAGTTAATTAATAATTACGTGACTTGGTACTTTGTTTAATGAATACTTACTTTTTAATCCGATAACCTCAACGTTAATATTTTTTTGAGGTGCAATTGTTTTTTCAAAATCATGAATTAATTCGACAATATCATAGTCAATATAGAATGATTCTGAAGCATCAATTTTTACTGAGCTATTTTTAGGCAATTGATGAAGGGTTTCTTTAATAGCTGCCTTATTTAAAAAACTTACTTCGTTGGCAAGTTGAATGGTTATAAGTTCACCATCATGATATTTCATTTTATCAAAGAAATAAGCAACTTTTAAGTTTGATTTCAAAATATAAAAAATACTAACTACCATGCCTATACCAACTCCTTTTAACAGGTCCGTAAATACAATTGCAATAACAGTTACAATGAATGGGACAAATTGAATTAACCCCTGACTCCATATTTTTTTGAAAATAGCAGGTCCTGCTAGCTTAAACCCGATCATTAATAAAATAGCTGCTAAGGAAGCAAGTGGAATTTTGTTAATGATAAATGGAATAGAGATAACACAAACTAAAATCAATAAGCCATGTATGATAGTCGATATTTTAGATTTTGCACCTGCATTTGCATTCGCTGAAGTCCTTACAATTACAGAGGTCATTGGTAATCCCCCAATCATTCCGCTAAGCAAGTTTCCTATACCTTGCGCAAGCAATTCACGGTTAGGATTAGTTACTCTTTTTTCCGGATCAATTTTATCAGCCGCTTCAATACAAAGTAATGTTTCAATACTAGCCACAATAGCAATAGTTAATCCAACAACCCATACTTCATAAGTTGATATAGCTGAAATATTAGGGAAGGAAAAGAATCCAATAAAATCATTGAAGCTTTTGGCTATTGGAAGTTTAACGAGATGGTCATCAGCTACTGCAAATTGAGATGATTGAAGTTTAAAAAACTCATTAATCAAAATTCCAGCTATAACCGCGATTAATGCACCTGGAATAAGTTTAATTTTTTTCAGGAAGCTGATTTTATTAAATGCAATTAAAATCAGCAATGACACGATACAAATAATGAATGAGCCGGGATGAGAATAATTAATCGCATCGTAAATGGCAGATATGGTATTGTTCCCTGTTGCTTCTAAAAAGAAAAAATCTCCCTCATTATCTTTGTCGTAGCCAACAGCATGTGGAATTTGTTTTAAGATGATAATAATTCCAATCGCCGTTAACATTCCTTCAATTACATTGGAAGGAATATAATTAGCGATTGCTCCCGCTTTCAAAGCACCAAGTAGTATTTGTAGTGCTCCTGCGATAATAACAGCTAATAAAAACGACTCATAACTATTTAGGGAAGTAATAGCACTTAAAATAATGGCTGTTAGTCCTGCTGCGGGACCCGTAACGCTTAATTGTGAATTGCTGATTAGTCCTACAACAATTCCACCGATTATTCCTGAGATAATTCCAGCAAATAATGGAGCACCACTTGCAAGTGCAATTCCTAAGCAAAGCGGAAGCGCTACAAGAAATACCACTAAGCCAGATTGGAAATCGGATTTTAAATTTTCTTTTAAATTTTTCATATGTATTTATAAATAAGTTAGTCCCTCAAGGTTATTGAGAGAGGTAAAAAATCAAAAATCTTATTTATGCTTCTGGAGGCAAATCTGGTTGAGAGGGATGACCTTCGGCAAAATCTATATTGTGAGTAGTAAAAAAAGTATCAGCTTGAAAATGTGTATCTACGGATGCATTTAATAAGGCCTTACAGTATTTTTCAGTCTCTTTTTTTATTTCAAGTTTATTTCCTTTTGATTCAATATCTTCTTCCATTTCGTAGCAATAAGCTAAAACGGCTTGTCCGGATCCAATAAAAACGCACTTGTTCACTATCATTAACGTGAATGCGAAAATCAAAAGGAAGGGAGAGAGATATTTAAAGTGTTTCATTGGAAATACAATTATACAAATTTACTATTTGTTTTAATAGAATTCTTCTAAATAATGGTTAAAAATAATTGTATTTGAATTCTTGGTGTATTAAAATCACATTAAATACAAATTTATTAGATTTGGGAATAAATTAAATTGTTATGGCTTTATCATTACAAGATATTATATCGGTAACAATGATTCTGTTTGCGGTTATTGATATAATTGGTTCTTTGCCCGTTATTATTGAAACCAGAAATAGAGTAGGGGTAATTCATTCTGAAAAAGCCACACTTGCATCGTTGGTAATCATGGTCTTGTTTCTTTTTCTGGGCGAAAGTATTCTTAAATTGATTGGAATTGATGTTTCTTCGTTCGCGATTGCCGGATCGCTCGTAATCTTCTTTTTAGCACTTGAAATGATTTTAGGTATTCGTCTATATCGTGATGATATTCCAGAAACGGCTTCTATAGTCCCCATTGCATTTCCTTTAATTGCAGGTACAGGAACGATGACTACATTGATTTCCTTGCGAGCTCAATACGATGTTACGACTATTTTAATCGGAATAGCATTAAATATGATTGTGGTTTACATTGTACTTCGGATGATTGCACCATTAGAAAAGGCGCTAGGTAAGGCCGGTATTAGTATAATTCGAAAAGTATTCGGTGTAGTGTTGATGGCAATTGCTGTAAAACTATTCAGAACTAACGCGGGACTTTAATACATCACGTAGGGATAAAAAATAATTATTCCGATTATAGCTGTTATAATTGCAAATAATAGCACAGCTCCTGCCGCTAGGTCTTTTATTTCTCCTGCATATTTATTTTTTTCTGGAGATAAATGATCAACCATTTTTTCGATGGCTGTGTTAAATAGCTCTGCAGCTAAAACACCTCCAATACAAATTAAAATAATTGTCCAATCATGTGGATTTATTTTAAAATAGAATCCAGCACAAATAGTAATAATCGCAATCAGAATTTGTATTATAAAATTAGGTCCGATTTTAAACATTAAACGAATTCCATTTAAGGCAAATTTGAAACTGGCAATTCTGTTTTTCATTTTTTTAATTTGATAATGTAGAATTCATTGTACTGAATAACCTCCTCAAAATATCTCTCAAGCATTTTATTTTTTATATCTCCTGCATCTGATGTAATTAAATACTCAGCTCCTCTATCAATATAATTTTCTAATAGTAATTTACCATCTTTCAACTCTGTTAACTGATTTGGCCTTTCATATCCAAATCCTTTTTTATGTAAAAAGTAAAAATAGATGCACCCCGATTCATCTGGTCCTGTAACTACTCTTGCATT
>JBKCGZ010000016.1:0-14362 GCA_046303115.1 Bacteroidota bacterium
GTCCAATATTCCTTACTGCTGCCTCCCGTAGGAGTCTGGTCCGTGTCTCAGTACCAGTGTGGGGGATCATCCTCTCAGACCCCCTACCGATCGTAGCCTTGGTGAGCCGTTACCTCACCAACTAGCTAATCGGACGCATGCCCATCTTTAACCACCAGAGTTTTGGCATCAATGAAATGCTTCATCAATGCATTATGCGGTATTAATCTTCCTTTCGGAAGGCTATTCCCCAGTTAAAGGTAGGTTGCATACGCGTTACGCACCCGTGCGCCACTCTCATTCAGATATTGCTACCCGAAATCCCGTTCGACTTGCATGTATTAGGCCTGCCGCTAGCGTTAATCCTGAGCCAGGATCAAACTCTCCATTGTAAATTTTTGTTATCTACACTAAGTAGAAATGATTTGCTCAGATTTCTTACCATCCCGCCGGTGGCGGGACAGGCTTATTATTTCCTTCCAATCCTTCAAAGAACGTTGTACTTCTGCCAAACTCTGACAGTTTGTGTCAAATTTCGACACTATAATTATTTAAGTAACAATCTGTATGAACTATCCCGTTTCGTTGTTTCGGGGGTGCAAAGATAACAACTTTATTTCTACACTACCAAATTTATTTCAAACTTTTTTAGAACTTTCTTCACAATCAACTGCGGATATCCGCGAACGGGAGTGCAAAAGTAGTTAAGGTTTTGATAACTCAAAATATTTTCAACATTATTTTGCTGAAAACATGTATAGACATTGATTTTAAATGACTTAAGTTTTAATTATCAATTAAACAATTAAAGAATATGCAACAAGTCATTGATAAAAACTAATTAAATTAGCGATCATTCATACTATTTTAATATAGCGACTTAAACTTATTAAAAAAATCCGATTACTTTGGACCGCAGAATACTAACAATATATGAACTCGATTTTACAAGTTTCCGGATTAAGCAAGGCTTATTCTAATCATAAAGCACTAGACAACTTTACTATTAACATTCCTAAACACTCCGTTTTTGGCTTACTTGGCCCTAACGGAGCTGGGAAAACAACCTTCATCCGCCTTATAACTCAAATAACAAAACCTGACTCAGGAACTATTTTGTTCAATGATCAGCCTTTAAAGAGTAGTGACATTAACCAAATAGGCTACATGCCGGAAGAACGTGGGCTTTATAAGAAGATGGATGTTGGTGAGCAAGCTGTTTATTTAGCTCAATTAAAAGGATTGTCAAGAGTTGAAGCTATTCAAAAACTGAAATACTGGTTTGAAAAGTTTGAGATCACCCAGTGGTGGAATAAAAAAATTGAAGAACTAAGTAAAGGTATGCAGCAGAAAGTGCAATTTATAGTCACTATTGTTCACGATCCGCTCCTTATTATATTGGATGAACCTTTTTCTGGATTCGACCCTATCAATGCTGACCTTATTAAAGATGAACTTTTAAATATCCAAAAGAAAGGAACTACTATTATACTATCTACACATAGAATGGAAAGTGTTGAAGAACTGTGTACAGACATTGCTCTTATTAATAAATCTAAACTTGTTTTATCTGGTGCGATTAAAGATGTTATCAGGAAACATTCAGACAGTACGTATTCTATAGAGTATAAAGGCGACAACTTAACGCATGAATTGTCTGAATACAATATAATAAGTGATGATGTTTTTGAAGACAACAGGCGATTATTAGTCAAACTAAATGACGATAACCTGAACCCTCTATTATCAGACCTTTTAAGTAAAGTAAAAGTTACCGCCGTTAAAGAAGTTATACCTTCAATGAATGAGATTTTTGTAAGAACCGTAAAAAACGACATAAATGAATAAGATAAAATTGATAATTGCCAGGGAATACCTCACAAGAGTTAAAAAGAAGTCCTTTATAATAATGACTATTCTGGGCCCTATCCTATTTGCGCTCATAACTTTGATGCCACTTCTTATTCAAAAGTTTTCAGGAAAAGAAACTAATACTATTCTAATTATCGATGAGGCACCCAGCATTTTCACCACTCGCCTGGCTAACACAAAAGAAATTCGATTTATAAATGATAGCGTTTCATTAAAAGAAGCAAAACAGAAATTTAGCAACTACAAGGCTGACGCTATATTATATGTACCTGCCGATTACATTAAAAATGCGCATTTGATTACGTTGATATCTGAAAAGCAATTGGGAATTGAGGTTAAATCGGCTATTGAAGATGTAATTAATCATGAAATTGAAGGAACCCGAATTAAGTCGCTTGGAATAACAGAAGCCCAAATAGAATCTGTTAAAACAGACATTTCCATTAAAACGCAAACACTTTCGGGGAAAGATAACAGCTCAGAACTGATGACCATTGTCGGTTTCTTTACAGGAGGTCTAATCTACTTTTTCATTATTTTTTATGGAACACAAGTAATGCGGGGAGTAATTGAAGAAAAAACTAACCGAATAATTGAGGTTTTAATTAGTTCTGTAAAGCCTTTCGAGCTAATGATGGGTAAGATATTAGGAATCGCACTAGTTGGTTTAACGCAATTTGCCTTATGGGTAATTCTGACGATTTCAATAACCACAGTGGTTTCGAAGGCATTTTACGACTCGAAATATGACTCACAAAAGATTGAGCAACAAATCCAAAAGACTTCCAACGAAAATATCGATGTAGTCAATGAAATGCAGAACAATTTAGCCACCATAAACATTCCGTTGGTTTTAGGTTGCTTTATTTTCTATTTTATTGGTGGATACCTTTTATATAGTGCATTATTTGCTGCGGTTGGGTCGGCAGTGGATAATGAAACCGATACGCAACAATTTATTTTACCAATAACAATTCCGCTGATATTCTCTTTTATTGTAGCTCAAAGCGTAATAAGCAATCCAAACAGCGCCCTCGCCTATTGGTGTTCTTTTATTCCATTTACTTCGCCAGTTGTCATGATGGTGCGTATTGCATTCGGCGTAGTTTGGTATGAATTGGCAATTTCTATGCTTTTGTTAATCGTAGGCTTTATATTAACTACTTACTTAGCAGGGAGAATTTATCGTATTGGTATTCTAATGTATGGTAAAAAGCCAAGCTATCAAGAAATCAAAAAGTGGATATTCTATAAAGATTGATGAAGCAAGAAATAGCCGTAATAGACTGCGGAACCAACACTTTTAATTTACTTATTGCCTCCATTAATAATAATGGACTTAAAATACTCATCAAAAAGAAAAGAGTTGTTAAGCTAGCACAAGATTTCGACAACAAAATAATCTGTGATAAAGCTATAATTCGCGCTGAAAATGCGATGGTTTATTTCAAACAAATAATAAACGAATCGAAAATCCATCGTAATTCTGTTTATTGCGTAGGCACATCGGCGATTAGAGAAGCAAAAAACCAAAAGGACTTCATCGACAGAATAAAGACAGCGACCAAAATCAACATTCAACCAATTAGCGGACTTCAAGAAGCGTCATATATTTTTAAAGGAATAATTAAAGAGCAGTTATTTTCTGATGAATGTGTATTAATAATGGATATAGGTGGCGGAAGTGTGGAGTTTATCATTTCAAAAAACAAAAAAATCGCGTGGAAGAAAAGCTTTCCAATTGGAGCGGCAAAAATCCTGAATCGAATACAGCCTAATTTCCCATTCACTCAAAATGATAAAAAATCGACATCTGACTTATTTCAAAATGAATTAATTGAATTAATTACTGCAATTGAAAAATTCAGACCCCAACATTTAATCGGTTCTAGCGGATCATTTGACAGCTTAATTTCTATTAGAAATAAAATTACATTAGAAAAAAACAAACAACATTTAGACAACCGATTAGCATTAAATGATTTTAGTTTGATTTATGGATCGCTAATTAAAAAAGACTACCCTGCTCTACTTAAAACTCCCGGACTATTAAGAATGAGAGCAAAAATGATTGTTCCATCAATTATGCTTATTAAATTTGTCACTCAAAAAATGGGAAAGACCGAAATTATTGTTTCTAAATATTCATTAAAGGAAGGACTCGCATATTCAATACTAACTAAAAAGTAATATGGCTAAGATTTTAATTATAGACGACGAAAGAAGCATCCGAAATAGCTTGCGTGAAATTCTTGAATATGAAGGTTATGAAGTTAAAGACGCTGCAGATGGTGTTGAAGGATTTAAAATAGCATCCGAAGAAAAATTTGATATTATATTATCTGATATCAAAATGCCAAAAATGGATGGCCTTGAACTTCTTGAAAAATTGAAAGAAGCTGGTGTTGACAGTCAGATAATTATGATTTCAGGACACGGAACAATTGAAACGGCTGTAGAAGCAATTAGAAATGGAGCGTTTGATTTTATTGCCAAACCATTGGATTTAAATCGTGTTTTGATCACCTTAAAAAATGCCCTTACCAATTCTACTTTATTAAAATAAACGACTATTCTTAAAAAGAAAGTTCTTAGAAGTAATGAAATAGTTGGCGAATCTGATGCGATTAATAACATTAAGTCGTTGATTGAAAAAGTAGCACCAACCGATGCTCGTGTACTTATCACTGGCGAAAACGGAACTGGGAAAGAATTGGTTGCTCGTATGATTCATGATTTGAGTCCACGAAATGTTAAACCAATTGTAGAGGTTAATTGTGCTGCCATTCCTTCTGAACTTATTGAAAGTGAATTATTCGGACATGAAAAAGGTGCTTTTACTTCAGCAATCAAACAACGAATTGGGAAATTTGAGCAAGCACATGAGGGAACTTTATTTTTAGATGAGATTGGCGATATGAGTCCATCGACGCAAGCGAAAGTTTTAAGAGCATTGCAAGAAAATAAAATTACTCGTGTAGGAGGCGAAAAAGAAATTTCTGTCAATGTTAGAGTCATTGCAGCTACTAATAAAAATCTTCAAGAGGAGATTGTAAAAGGAAATTTCCGCGAAGATTTATACCATCGATTAAGTGTAATCTTAATAAAGGTACCAACACTTAATGATCGTGCGAGCGATATTCCGTTAATTGCAGAACATTTTATGAAAGTAATCTGCGCTGAACATCGTATTCAGGTTAAGACATTTTCGAAGGATGCACTTGCTGCCCTTAAAGCTGTAAAATGGACAGGCAACATTCGTGAATTACGAAATGTAATTGAACGCTTGATTATTTTATGCGGAAATGAAATTACTGAGCAGGATGTGAAAATATTCGCATCAAAATAATTTATTCCTTTTTCTTACAGCAAGCATTTAGCTTTTCATACGCTTTAGAATCAGCAGGAATAGAATCTGCATTATATCCAAGCTTTGAAATTGCAATTTGAATATTCTTCAAGTTTGTTTTTGTCTCGTCATATTTGACAGTAACAACATGCGTTTTTTCATCAAAGGCTACTTTTTTCACTCCTTTTTCAAAGCGAATATTCTTTTCGATGGTTTCCTTGCAGTGCTCACACTGACCACTAGTAGTAATTTTTGATTCGATTATTTGAGCTTTTGCTGCTGTTATTGATAATAGTATCAAGGTAAAAAGACTGATTATTTTTTTCATAAATATTTTTATTTTTCAATTTTCATTCTAAATCCAACATACGCCTTGGCTCCCATAACGGGTCCGTATATACGCGTAGCATCGAATTCATTACTAAATGGATTATTTGCTGAGACAATTGGATTATCCTGCATTGTGTTTAATAAATTCTCTCCACCAACATATAACTCCCATTTTCTAAATTGCTTGGTAATTTGTGCTTGCAATAAAAAAATGGAAGGAGATTTTTCAATATTTATTTCATTACTTATTATACCTGTTTTAGATGGAAGCAATTTAGCACTTTCCCATTGCAAGGTAGCATCAAAACGCCAGATTTCATTATCTGTTGTATAACCAATATTGCCAAGCAATTTATAAGGAGCCACCAATGGCTTTTGAACTTGCTTTATTGCGAGGTAGTCGCTTATTACATAATCATATTTCCCTGCTAATTTAAACTCTACATTATTATTCAAAACATTGGAGATGGTAATTTGAGAACTTAACGCACTCGATTCACCTCGTAAATTGTAATAATAAATAGCTTCGTTTGATGAATACTGATCAGCAACAATTTGATTTAAAAAATAAGTGTAATAAACATCAGTAGCAATCGTATATCGGCCGTTGCTATGCTCTTTTTTCAGTGTATAATTAAACCCACCGTTCCATGCATTTTCCATGTTTAATTTCTCCAGTAGAATTAACTGCTTGCTATTCAACATAACACTTAAGTTATCTGTTAAATAATTAGGTGAACGTCGTCCCTCACCTACTGAAAACCTTACAACCGATTGCTCATTAACGTTGTAACGAATATTTAATCGAGGGGTAATAAAGAAACCAAAGAGCGAATGATGATCAGCTCGAACTCCTGCGATTAGTCCGAAGTTTTCTTTAGCCGATTCATAAGAATACTCAGCGTAAGCGCCAGGGACATTTTCAGTGCGATTATTTTCAATTCCATCGATCTGTTGATTCCAGATATCCGTTTTATAATCGAGGCCTATTTTATACTTATGCTGTGTGATACCTATTATATTAAGGTAGCTCAAATTAAAATAACCAGAATATTGATTTGCATTGAGAATTCTTTTTCCAAAATAAGATTGATGATTATGGATGGTATTACTTACTTGAATTCCGATTGTTTTCCATGGCTTCTCAGGAAACATCCATCCTGATTTAATAATCCCTTCTATCCTATTTGTTTTAACTTGAAATCCGTAATGATTAAAAGTTTGCAAGTCGGTTGTTTCATCAAAAGCTTTTTGTCCTCCACTACGAATTTCACTTAGTGCTTTCAATATTATCTGTCCTTCAAACTTATTTCCTTTTCTGAAATCGAGATGATTGTACACATTAAATAATTGCAGCTTAGGCTGATCAATAAATCCATCATCATTTCTATCGGGTGCGGCTAGCCGAAAACTCGAATGTGCCATCAAAATATATTTCAGATTTTCCGATATAGGAATATCCGCAATTACATTTAATTCATTACGACCTTCTGTATCTGAAAATCCGTTTAAGAATAACGACTTTTCGCAAGAAGGTTTTTTGAACGATAAATTTATTTGTCCTGTGATAGCTTCATAACCATTAGCAACCGAACCAGCTCCTTTAGAAATTTGAATGGACTCCAGCCAAGGACCAGGAACATAATTTAATCCGAACGGAACGGCTAGTCCTCGTAAAGTGGGAACCACATCTCCCAACATTTGCGTGTACAATCCAGATAAACCTAAAAGTTGAATTTCTTTTACGCCTGTAACAGCATCACCATAGTTAACATCAACAGATGGATTGGTTTCAAAACTTTCAGAAAGATTACAACAAGCTGCTTTTAAAAGTTCGCCTTCATTTAAAACTTCTGCTCCACGCGTTTTCATTAACGACATTTCGGTTGCGTCTCGTTTTTTAACAATATCTACCTCTGACAGATTAACTGTTCCGAAATTAAAAGGAACATAAAAATTACAAGTGGTTTGGTTTTTCAAATGAATAGAGATTAACAAATCTTTATTCGTTGAGACGAACAATTTGTAATCTAAAGATGGATCAAACTGAAATTGAAATTTCCCATTTTGATCAGTTTGAAATTCACCTTCTGTATTTTGACCATTCACCAATATCACGAATGCGTAAGAAAATGGCAGCGTATCGTTAGATGCATTCACCATATAAAGGGTGGCATCACAAGTTTTTATTTGTCCGAAGGATAGCAAAGGCAAACATCCGGAGAGTATTATAAGGAGTATTTTTTTCATAATTAGCAATAAGATTTAAAGAAACAATTATAAAATTGAATCTTATATTCTCATTGCCAACATGCGCTTAAATTGACCCTGAATGATGGGTATATCAGGTGGTGGATAAATAGTATTATTAAAAGATACTATTTCCGAACAAAACCGGGTTTCAATCACAGAAAATTCGTATTGAAAGCAATCTGAAAAACTAAAGTTTTGCTTGGCATCAATGAAGTAAAGAGGGATGCCAACGTAACTTGTCAGCGTTTTACAACAATCGGCGGATTTGCTTTCCATCTGAGAAGAAGTACTACTCTCACAACAACAAGAATCAGCCACTTCATTTTCAGTGGAATCAAGGCAAGTATGCAACGAAACAAGTCCGCCAGCTATACCCCATAAGATAAGGCATAGTAGAAATAATCTTCTAAAACGTTGCGTTCGTGACATGCTGCAAAGGTAAGGAGATAAACATCGAAATAAAAGCATATTATACGATTAGATTAGGTTAAAATCTTGTTGCCTAAAAGCACCTTTTTACTACCTTTACGGCCTTAAAAAATCACTATATATGAGTTTTATAGCACTTATACACGCAAGAGAAATTTTAGATTCTAGAGGAAATCCAACTGTAGAGGTTGATGTTTATACGCAAAATGGCACATTGGGCCGTGCTGCAGTGCCTTCGGGAGCGTCAACAGGAAAGCATGAGGCGGTTGAATTACGAGACAATGATAATTCTCGATATGTTGGAAAAGGAGTTTTAAAGGCGGTACATAACATTAATACCGTTATTGCTGAGGAATTGAAGGGGATGTCGGTTTTTGAGCAGAAGTTAATTGACGAAAAAATGATTAGTATGGATGGAACAGAGAACAAATCTGTTTTAGGAGCCAATGCTATCTTAGGAGTTTCCATGGCGGTAGCAAAAGCTGCTGCTATCGAATCTGGAATGTCGCTTTATAAATATTTAGGAGGAGTAAATACTAATTTGCTTCCACTACCAATGATGAACATTTTGAATGGTGGTGCGCATGCAGATAATAAAATCGACTTTCAGGAATTCATGATCATGCCTGCTGGTGCTGACCGTTTTTCGGAATCATTGAGAATGGGAACGGAAGTATTTCACGCATTAAAGAAAGTACTTAAAGACAAAGGACTAGGAACAAACGTAGGTGATGAAGGTGGATTTGCTCCTAACTTACAGAGTAATGAAGAAGCCATTCAGAGTGTAATGATGGCGATTGAAAAGGCGGGGTATAAGCCAGGTGTTGATATTTTCATTGCTATGGATGCTGCGACGACTGAGTTTTATGACGAAGCGACTGGCATGTATATTTTCAAGAAGAGCACAGGTGAGAAAATGACATCGTCGGAGATGGTTTCATTCTGGAAAGGCTGGTGTGATAAGTATCCGATTATATCAATTGAAGATGGTTTAGCGGAAGATGATTGGAAGGGATGGGCTGAATTGACACAAGTTTTAGGAGATAAAATTCAATTAGTAGGCGATGATTTATTTGTGACGAATACAAAGCGTTTACAAAAAGGGATCGATGAAAATGTCGCCAACTCTATTCTTGTAAAAGTAAATCAAATTGGAAGCTTAACGGAAACTATCGATGCTGTTTCATTAGCAAAAGAGAATGGCTATACAGCTGTCATGTCGCACCGCTCCGGAGAAACAGAAGATTATACCATTGCTGATTTAGCAGTTGCACTTTCTACCGGTCAAATTAAAACAGGATCTGCATCAAGAAGTGATAGGATTGCAAAATACAACCAGTTATTAAGGATTGAAGAAGAACTAGGCGAAGCAGCTGAGTTCAACGGCAGGAATTTTAAATTTTTAAGATAGACTTTTATGAGCAACAATCCATCAAACGAAGAATTAAACGAGGAAGAGAACGAATTCGAGGAAGAGACCGAAGATGATGAATCTGAAGGTGAAGACGAGAATGAATTTGAAGGCGAAGTTATAGAAGAGCACCTAGGGTCATCCGGAAGAAGAAGGAGAAGACGCAAGAAAATAAAAATTCGTAAACGTGTTAAAATCAAACGCAAAGCGAGTCCTAAAAAGCGCGTTAAAAAAACCTTTGAAACTATCATCTGGGTTATTGTAGTAGCAGCATTTGTTACGACACTCGTTATTTTAATACTTCAGTTAGATTTAAACACTAAGAACAAGAAGATTCGTTCAGTGGGAATGAATACTGCAACGGAAAAGGTTTTACAACCGAGCAGCACTTTTACAAATGATAAACATTTCTTATTGTGAAGTGTTACCTAAATGATTAAATTCGCCAAACAAATTTTACAATACCTTTTGCAATACATACAATGGATAAGTTAAAAGAAAAATTCGCACAGAAAGCATTACCGTTAGCAGACGAAGTGAAAGCCATGATTAAAGAACATGGAGACTTAGTTTTAGGAAGCTATACACTTGAGCAGGTTTATCACGGAATGAAGGGAATGATCGGAATGGTAACAGAGACTTCAAAGCTTGATGCTGAAGAGGGAATCCGTTTCAGAGGATATTCAATTCCTGAATTAAGAGAGAAATTACCTCAAGGAGTTGGTGGCGAAAACTTACCAGAGGGGATGTTTTACTTATTGCTAACTGGAGAACTTCCTACCGAAGAAGATGCTCGTGACGTAAGTAATGCTTGGGCTCGTAGAAGTCATGTACCGAAGCATGTTTTTGATATGTTGGATTCTCTTCCGAAGGGGACACATCCAATGACACAGTTCAGCTTAGCGATTTTAGCAATGCAGACAGAAAGTAATTTTGCTGCTGAATACCGCAAAGGAATTAACAAGAAGCAATATTGGGATCCGATGTTTGAAGATGTAATGAATTGCATCGCTCGTTTACCAAGAATTGCTGCTTATATTTATCGTAGAACTTACAAAGACGGAGTACACATTGAGCCTAATCCGAAATTGGACTGGGGTTCAAACTTCGCTCATATGTTAGGCTTTGACGATGACGGAATGAAATCGTTGATGCGTTTATATTTAACAATTCACGTTGACCACGAAGGTGGTAACGTTTCCGCACATACGACACATTTAGTTGGTTCTGCTTTGAGTGATGCTTATTTATCTCTTTCTGCTGGAATGAACGGATTAGCTGGTCCTTTACATGGATTAGCGAACCAGGAAGTTGTTCGTTGGATTTACGACTTACGTGAGCATTACGAAGGTCGTTTGCCAAGTAAAGAAGAGATTGCTGACTATGTGAAGCAAACATTAGCTGCAGGAAGAGTTGTTCCTGGTTATGGACATGCGGTATTAAGAAAAACAGATCCTCGTTACATTGCACAAATGGAGTTTGCTCAAAAGAATTTAGCAGACGACGAATTATTTAAGATTGTTCAGATGTTATATGAAGTAGTTCCTGAAATTTTAAAATCGACAGGCAAGATTAAAAATCCTTGGCCAAATGTAGATGCTCATTCAGGAGTATTATTGATTCACTATGGATTAGTTGAATATGATTTCTACACAGTATTATTCGGAGTGTCTCGTGCTATTGGAGTATTAACTTCATTATTGTGGGATCGTGCGTTAGGTCACCCGATTGAAAGACCAGGTTCTGTTACTACGGAGTGGATGAAGGCGCAGGTTGCAAAGAGTTAATTTGCTAATGGGTTAATGAGTTAGTTTGCTAATGCTTTGACTAATTAAAATAATATAAAAAGCCTCGAGGATTTCTTCGGGGCTTTTTTGTGTTCAGATACAAAGGGGGCCACCACTCCTCCGCCCCATACGCAAAATTAGCGGGTACAAAACAATTATTCGGTCAATAAACGCTTATTGTCGTTTACAAACGTTTATTTCTATTTACTGAGCTATTGAGGTGCTCAAGTGCCTCGATTCTTCGAGGCTTCTGTTTTAATCTGCGATTTTTAGAAATAAATTTTACGTGTGCTCTTTAAAAATTCTGTTCAACCATTTTAACATGGAGAATGCAATCCCTGTTGCAATCAATAATAAAACGCAGTTGAGAAGAAAGAAGTCGGTTTTTTGCTCGTATTTATCCCACATACTTGCGAGTACGCCACTTAATTTATTTCCAATAGAAGTACTTAAAAACCAGCCACCCATCATCAATGCTGTTATACGCGGTGGACTTAATTTAGAAACTAAACTTAATCCCATAGGACTCAAAAACAACTCACCAATTGTGATTACTCCATAGCAGGCAATCAGCCACCAGACAGTTACCTTTTCTTGTCCGTTGCTACCTGCCTTTGCTGCTGCCACCATCACTAATGCAGATAGTGCAGAGATGAATAATCCGTAGGCGATTTTTGCAGGAGTAGAAGGTTCTTTTTTTCTTCCGCGAAGCCAAGTAAAGAATGCAACCACTAAGGGCGTTAACATAATTACCCAACCTGGGTTAATCGATTGACTTAAATTAGTTGCCCATACACTAACCTTTTCTCCTTCTGCAGGTAATTCAGCTTTCGCTTCATTGCGGAAATAAATTGGATAATTTAATTCTTGTTTTACAACACCATTTTCTTTTTGCAAACGGAAGTATTCATCGTAAACAGGAACAGAATCTTTAGCATACGTAAGTTGCTTTGATTGCTTAAGCGAATTAAAAACAACTTCACTTGTACCAGTTAAAGAACGATCGGTATAACGATCGGCCCATGTGTTTAAGGCAGAACCATTTTGTTTGAATACTGCCCAGAATAAAATTACTACAGCAAAGATTGCGAGCATTGCACCAATTGGAGCTTTCTCTTCTTTAGGTGCAGTGAAATACAAGTTTGCATAGAAATAAAGAACAGGCAAGCAACTTAGAATAAATGCATCGGTGCTATCGCTACCAAAAATATTATCAGGAATCATCCATCCTATCACGCCAAACACCACTGCTGGTAAAAGAATGAGTGCAATAATTTTCGACATTGGCATATCACCATCTTGAATTCCTTTTTTCTGATCGTATCCTACGTAATGTTTCTTCCCGGAGGTAAATACAATTAAACCAATGAACATTCCGATACCTGCAGCCATAAATGCCCATCCCCAACCAAGCATAATTTGCAATGCAGCGCCAAAGAAGTTACAGATAAAGGCACCGATGTTAATTCCCATGTAGAAGATATTATACCCTTCGTCTTTCTTCTCTCGATATTCATCCGTCGAATAAATATTACCGAGCAACGTAGATATATTCGGCTTGAAGAAACCATTTCCTGCAATTACGAGCGTCATACCCACATACAAAGCTGTGATATGATGCACACCCATGAGACAATAACCTAGTCCCATCATTACACCACCAATGACTACCGCTCTCGAATATCCTAAATAACGATCTGCTATTAGTCCGCCTAAAAACGGCGTAAGAAATACCAGTGCTATGAAGGTTCCATATAAATCGGAAGCCTCTGCTTCTGTCATGGCAAAACCATCTTTCACATCTTTTAAATAAAGCGTGAAAATTCCAATCATTAAATAATAGCCAAATCGCTCCCACATTTCAGAGAAGAACAGGAAGGGTAAACCGGAAGGATGTTTTTTCATTGTTATGTCGTTTGAGTTTTTAAAAATAGGAAAAAGAGTGATGATTTGATAATTTGATGATTGGATGATTTGAAAATTTGAAAATTTGAAAATTTGAAAATGTGAAAATGTGTTTCCTTAGACTTCGGGCGGTGATCGCGAAGCATAGAAGCATTGGGAAGTGAACAAAATTAACGAGCACAAAACAATTATTCAGTTAATAAGCATCCATTACTTGCCTTCGTTCATTTAATCTGATTAATCGCCTCTCAAAAAACTAATCTAAAAATTAAAACAAACACCCAACACCATGGGGGGACAGCAGCCCCACCCCGCAATAAAATTACCGCATCCAAAATAATTATTCGGTTATTAAACATTTACAAACGTTTATTATTTGTCTTCACTCCTTTTATCTAATTAATAGTCTTTAAAAAAATCTATCCCAAAACTTAAAAAAAGCCCAACACCATTCCCGAGAAAACCTCGGGACCGAAGTAAAATTATCGCATCCAAAATAATTACCCGGTTATTAAACATTTACAAACGTTTATTATTTGTCTTCACTCCATTAAGCTAATCATCTCGTTTTTTCCTATTTTCACTTAATGCAAAATCAGAAGTATTTTATCTATTTGCTTTTATTGATTTATTCTGCCTTAGCCGCTTATACCATTTATCATTTTGATGGAACAGGTGATAATGGTGACAGTATTTTACACTACCTACATGCGCGTTATGCACCACAACATCCTGAGGTTTATTTTTATCATTGGTCGAAGCCGCTATATGTTTTATTGGCTTCACCGTTAGCGCAATTCGGATTTATAGGAATAAAACTCTTCAATGTTTTGCTTGCTTTAGGAAGCATCTACTTAACGTTTCAGACAAGTCAATTACTGAATCAAAAATCTCCAACTGTTGCTGCATTAATGCTTATATGCACACCGCTTTATTACATTTTGACATTCTCAGGATTAACAGAAATCTTATTTGGCTTTTGGCTTTGCCTTGGACTTTACTTCTATTTAAAAGAAAAGAGAATTACGGCGCTGATATTATTTTCCT
>JBKCGZ010000017.1:0-3671 GCA_046303115.1 Bacteroidota bacterium
TATTCCTTAGAGCACATTTGCTATATTTGCACCTTAATTTACAAATATGGAAATTGCCAAGAATTATATTCCGAAAGAAGCTGAGTCGAAATGGTATACCTACTGGATGGAGAAAGGATATTTTCGTTCTGTTCCCGACAACCGTGAGCCGTATACAATCGTCATCCCACCGCCAAATGTAACTGGTGTTTTGCATATGGGACATATGTTAAATAACACCATTCAGGATGTATTAATTCGTCGCGCTCGTATGCTTGGCAAGAATGCGTGTTGGGTACCTGGTACTGACCATGCCTCCATTGCAACAGAAGCGAAAGTAGTGGCGATGTTGAAAGAGAAAGGAATTAACAAGTCTGATTTATCTCGTGAAGAGTTTTTAAAGTATGCTTGGGATTGGAAAGAGAAATACGGAGGAATTATACTTGAGCAACTAAAGAAATTAGGTGCATCGTGTGACTGGGATCGTACGCGCTTTACCATGGAAGATGATTTAAGTGAAGCCGTAATTGATGTTTTCATTGATTTATTTAAGAAAGGTTATATCTATCGCGGAACGCGAATGGTGAATTGGGATCCTGCAGGATTAACTGCCGTGAGTGATGAAGAGGTAATTTATAAAGAGGTTCAGTCGAAGTTATGCTATGTGCGTTATGTATTAGTGGATGAGAACGAAGAATACAATAACGATGATGAAGCACAACGTCAAGCAAAGTTTGATAAAGGTGAGTTCATAACGATTGCGACTGTCCGTCCTGAAACCATTTTGGGAGATACTGCTGTTTGTGTTCATCCAGAAGATGAACGCTACAAGCATCTGAAAGGAAAGTTTGCCGTTATTCCAATGTGTAATCGTAGAGTGCCTATTATTTTTGATGATTATATTTTGATGGAATTCGGAACAGGCTGCTTGAAAGTAACTCCTGCTCACGACATCAACGATTACAATTTAGGAACTAAGCATGGCTTACAAACGATTGATACGATTCAACCGAATGGTACGATGAGTCAGGCAGCAGGATTTTATATTGGTGAAGATCGTTTCATTGTAAGAAAGAAGATTGTGAAAGATCTTGATGCAATGGGTGCAGTTGTAAAGATTGAAGATTACACGAATAAAGTTGGATACAGTGAGCGTACAGACGCGGTGATTGAACCAAAGTTAAGTATGCAATGGTTTGTGAAAATGAAAGAATTTTCAAAGCCTGCACTGGATGCTGTAATGGACAATGAAGTGAAGTTGATTCCAGATAAGTTCATTAATACCTATCGTCATTGGATGGAGAATGTACATGACTGGTGTATCTCTCGTCAGTTATGGTGGGGACAACGTATTCCAGCTTGGTATGATAACAAAGGCAATTATGTTGTTGCTAAAACAGCAGAAGAAGCCCTTGCTTTACTGAAAGAAAAAAATGCTGATGTAACAGGTGCGGATATCCGTCAGGATGAAGATGTATTGGATACATGGTTCTCTTCTTGGCTATGGCCTATTTCTGTTTTTGATGGATTCAAAAATCCTGATGGAGCAGACATTAACTACTATTACCCTACTAACGATTTAGTAACAGCTCCTGAAATTTTATTCTTCTGGGTAGCACGTATGATCATGGCCGGTTACGAATATCGCGGTAAACGTCCTTTTGAAAATGTTTACCTAACAGGTATTGTACGCGATAAGCAAGGAAGAAAAATGAGTAAGTCGTTAGGTAACTCCCCTGACCCATTAGACCTAATTGAGAAATATGGTGCTGATGGTGTTCGTGCCGGAATGTTGCTTTCATCTCCAGCAGGTAACGATTTATTATTTGATGAATCCTTATGCGAGCAAGGAAGAAATTTCTGGAATAAACTCTGGAATGCATTCCGTTTAGTGAAAGGTTGGGAAATCGATACTAACATACCACAACCTGAATATTGTAAAACATCTATCGAGTGGTTCGAAAATAAATTCAATGCATCGTTAGCTGAGATTAATGAACACTATGATAAATACAGAATGTCGGATGCATTAATGACGACTTATAAATTAGTATGGGATGACTTCTGTGCTTGGTATCTTGAATTAATTAAGCCTGCTTATCAATCACCGATTGATGCAGCTACCTACAATGCAACTATTAAATTCTTTGAAAATATCGTTCGCATTCTACATCCTTTTATGCCATTCGTATCCGAAGAAATCTGGCATTTATTAGCAGAAAGAAAAGAAGGTGATGACTTAATTATTAATTCTTGGCCAACCGTTCAACCAGTTGATCAATCTATCATTAGTAATTTTGCAATTGCTTCCACTGTTGTTTCTGAAATCAGAAATTTCCGTCAGAGTAAAGGAATATCTCCTAAAGAATCTTTAGAACTAATCATTTCAAAAGTCGGTAATACGGCAGCGTTAGACCAATTCGGAAGTTCTGTAATTAAACTTTCTAATTTAAGCGCGATTAATTCCACTGAAGAAAAGCCTACTGGTGCATTTCCTTTTGTAGTACAACATTACGAATGTTACATTCCACTTTCAGAAGCAATTGATAAAGATGCGGAGAAAGATCGTTTGACAAAAGAATTAGAATACACGAAAGGATTCTTGAAATCAGTAGATGCTAAATTAAGCAACGAACGATTTGTAAGCAATGCTAAACCAGATGTTGTTGCTGCAGAGCAAAAGAAGAAAGCAGACGCAGAATCAAAAATAAAATCGATTGAAGAAGCACTGGCTTCATTGTAAATTCTATGCACATTAGTCAGCGACAATTATTCTTTAGTCATGTAGCTCAAACGAGTCCTGAGCCATTGGCTTTAGAAATTGAAAAAGCCGAAGGAGTTTATTTATTCGGCGCTGATGGTAAACGTTACATTGATTTTATTAGCGGCATTTCGGTAAGCAATGTTGGCCACCGACATCCGAAAATACTTGAAGCTATTCACGAGCAGCTTAACAAGCACATGCACGTTATGGTGTATGGCGAGTTTATTCAAAGTCCGCAGGTCAAATTAGCAGATGCAATTTCAAAAACACTACCTGGCAATTTAGATAGTATTTACTTTGTTAACTCTGGAACAGAAGCAACCGAAGGAGCTATCAAACTAATCAAGCGTGCGACAGGAAGAAAAAAAATAATAGCGTTTAAGAATTCCTATCACGGAAGTACGAATGGCGCGTTAAGTTTAATGAGTGACGAATATTTTTCATCTGCTTATCTTCCGTTATTACCAAACATCGAATTTTTAAATCCGAATAATGAAAATGAGCTTTCAAAGATAGATCATGAAACAGCAGGTGTATTTGTTGAATTAATTAGAGGAGAAGTAGGCGCTGTTGCATTAGATCATTCATTCGTTTCCAAATTAAAAGCACAATGTGAAAAGTCAGGGGCTTTATTAGTAGTTGATGAAATACAATCTGGATTCGGAAGAACAGGTAAATTCTGGGCATGCGAACATTACGATTTAATTCCTGATGTAATCTTAATGGCCAAAGGAATGGGAGGCGGAATGCCAATCGGTGCATTTGCTGCAAAACAATCTCTCATGAAAGAATTAAGTCATAATCCTGTATTAGGACATATCACCACATTTGGCGGACATCCCGTTTCGTGTATGGCTTCTTTGGCAACATTGCAAGTTGTGAATGAAGTATTGGCGACTAATAAAATACAAGCATTCGAAGCTATTAT
>JBKCGZ010000018.1:0-6224 GCA_046303115.1 Bacteroidota bacterium
GTTGCATACTTGGCCTTGATTTAATGTCACTTGAGAACTGAGAGCATTCTGTTCAGACTTGAATGTTACTGCTGCTGCATCTTTAGCATCCTGTTCCAGCTTCAATCGTCGCATTTCAGCATCTTTTGCATCTTGTTCAGCTTTACGTTTCGCTGCTGCTTGCGCTGCATATTGGGCTTGAATTGCTTTTTCTTTTGCAATAGAATCTTGCGCTACCTTTTCTTGCTCTTGCTTTAATTTAAGTTCAGCTAATTGTTTCGCACGGACATTGGCAATAGAATCCTGACGTGCTTTTTCCATCGCCACCTTCTTCGCTTCTTCTTGCTTCTTCGCTTCCGCTTCCATTTTAACTTTCACACCTTCTAGCTCAGCCTTTCGAGTTTTAGAATATTCCGGATCATAATCGAAGTCAGCATAATCATCACTAAATTTCAATTTTGCGACAGGTTTGTCCGCTTCTTTAGGCTGAACAGCATTCTCAGGAGTTTTAAACAAATCCATTTTAAACTTAAAACTGAAGATTTGACTCTTCTCTGCATCTGGAACTTTTGTATTCACCAAAACGGATTTAGTAACGCTGCCATTTTTTGAAAACACCAATGTATAATCAAATCCAAAAGGAAGATTTACAATAAACTTACCTCCTGAGGAAGTGATAACATTATCAAACTTTTCATTCCCCTTCATGATGGTGATATCTGTCCCTTCAAGACCTTTGCCTTCTTGAAGAACAGAACCTATTACTTCGAGGTAGCCATCCTCCTGTGCAAATAATGTTTGCGTGCAAAAAACAAACGCAATCAGCGTAAAAACTTTTAAATATCGCATGTAATTAAATTTCATAATTCTAATCTCTATACTATAATCCGTTGGTATAACGGACCTGAACCAGTTACATTGTGTTAATGGTTAAAAACGCGGTTACTAATCATCATAGCCTCGTTGAATGCATCCAGATTTAAATCTTTCAGCATAATACTATTATTGTTTTTTGATAAATAACTAATCAGTTTCTCTGTCGCTAAATTTCCAACTAATGCATCGTTGGCCATTGGACAACCACCATAACCTTTGATAGCTGTATCAAATCGTCTGCAGCCCGCTTTAAATGCTGCATCCACTTTTTGTTCCCAGTTTTGGGCAGTGCAATGCAAGTGAGCACCAAACTCAACATCCGAAATAGATGCTATCAAGTGTTGCATTATTCGATATACATCGTCACTTTCTGCAAGTCCAACGGTATCCGCCATGGCTATCGTCTTTACTCCGAGCTGTCGGATTTTTTCAATCCAATACAGTGCTATTTCTTCGTTCCATTCATCTCCGTAGGGATTTCCGAATGCCATAGAAATATAAACAACAAGCTCCTTTTTATTTCGCACGCATAAGTCCTGTATTTGAGAAACTATCGTTAGCGATTGTTCAATTGTACTATTGGTATTCCTTAATTGAAATGTTTCAGAAATGGAGAATGGAAAACCGAGGTAAGCAATTTCCTCAAACTTGACCGCATCTTCTGCTCCACGATGATTAGCAACAATTGCTAATAACTTAGAGGAAGTTGAACTTAAATCAAGTTGTGAAAGTACTTCTGCGGTATCTCTTAATTGAGGTATTGCCTTCGGAGAAACGAAAGATCCAAAGTCGATGGTATCATAACCAACTTTTAAAAGCTGATTGATGTACTCCACTTTTATTTCCGTAGGAATAAACTCAGAAATGCCTTGCATGGCATCTCTCGGACACTCAATAATCTTCATTACCGAAAAAAGGAATATTACTTAATGATTACTCCTGTAGCTTCGAAACCTAAACTAATTTCTGGCTCTGTAATTTTTTCAATTTCTTCTTTCGACTTACCATCATCTTTCGCGTATTCTTTTAACATCGCTACTGAAACAGTATCATGGTATGCTCTTCCTTCAAAAACAGCCATTTTTCCAGCACAATCTTTAGGAACAAAGAAACCATAATCTTTAAATGTAATTCTTAATGGCTCACCTACTCCGTTAGCTATTGTCATCCAGCATCCTTTGTTTTTACAAACTGCGTCAATTGCTCCTGTCACTTTTACAGATGCGATATCCTGATTTGAATTTTTAAGCATTGACACTACTGAATCTACAGGAACAGCATTCTCCTCTGTAATTTTAGCTCCAAAGAATTCTGGTTTTGATGATTCAGAAGTTTCTGTTGATGCTGATGCATCTTTTTCAGCTGATTGATTACAAGCTACAGCAAAAATTGCAAGGGCTACAAATAATGAAATTCTTTTTAACATGGTTATATTTTTTAGAATTCCAAAGGTATGAAATCTTCAAAAAATGAGAAGAAAAAACTACAGATTCCGGACGATATTTTTAACAATAAAAGGTCCTTCGTAAATAAACCCAGTATAGACCTGTAATAGGTTAGCTCCCGCAGCTAATTTCTCATTCGCATCCTGTGCATTAAATATACCACCAACACCAATGATAACCATCTCAGGACCAGCTAGTGTTCTTAATTTCTTTATAACAGCTGTACTTCTGTCGGTTACCGGCTTTCCACTCAAACCTCCTTGTTCAGAGGTAATTGTGGCAGCAGTTTTTAATCCTTGGCGACTAATCGTTGTATTGGTTGCAATAACACCGCTTAACTTAGCAGCGTTCACAATCTCCACAATCTCTTCGATTTGTTCATCGGTTAAATCGGGAGCTATTTTTAAAAGTACCGGTTTAGGTGTTGATTTCGCCATATTCAACGCCATTACTTCTGTTAACAACTTCGTGAGAGGTGCTTTATCTTGTAGAGCCCTTAGTCCAGGCGTATTAGGAGAACTTACATTCACGACAAAATAATCGACCACAGGAAAAAGCGCTTCGAAGCAATAACGGTAGTCGGAATTTGCATCTTCATTGGCAGTGACTTTATTCTTTCCAATATTACCTCCAATAATCAAATTCGATGTTCTCTTTTGTAATCGTAAAGCAGCTGCATCTACACCCTGATTATTAAAACCCATACGATTGATCAGTCCTTTGTCAGCTGGCAAACGAAACATGCGTGGCTTAGGATTTCCATCCTGCGCTTTAGGAGTTAAGGTCCCCACTTCAATAAATCCAAATCCAAATGCACCTAACTCTTCAAACAAAACAGCATCCTTATCAAATCCCGCTGCTAAGCCTACAGGATTCGGAAAATGTAAACCCATCACCTCTACAGGCTTGGTAACATTTCCACAAATAGCTTTAAAAATTGCTTTTACCCCTGGGATTTTAAACGACCATTTGATTAATGAAAAAGTGAAATGATGCGCAGCCTCGGGATTCATCAAGAATAATAACGGACGAATAATTTGGCGATACATACTGCAAGATTAGTGATTTTTTTTATTTGATAATTCGAATACTATTTTTAGATTTGTCTAAATTTAATATTTGACTTGTTAAATCATGTATCAACCGACTGCTACAGAAGAAAATTATCTTAAAACAATTTACCATCTGTCCAATACAGGAATCAAGAGCGTTAACACCTCATCGATTGCTACCTCGATGGAAACGACAGCGGCTTCTGTAACGGATATGTTGCGAAAGCTATCCGACAAAGAATGGATTAACTACGAAAAATATAAAGGTGTTAAAATTACCCGCAAAGGAGAAAAAGTGGCTTTGGGTATTATTCGTAAGCATCGCCTTTGGGAAGTTTTCTTAACTAACATTCTTGAATTTGAGTGGGATGAAGTCCACCATATGGCTGAAGAATTAGAACATGTGAGCAGTGAAGAACTCATTAAACGATTGGATACTTTTCTTGGACACCCGAAGTTTGATCCGCATGGCGACCCTATTCCTGATCAAACAGGTAAAATGGAATCCCATGACAAGTTCTCGCTTTCATCTGGCGAAGCTGGTGAGAAATATATTATCACAGGAGTAACAGATCACAGTACTTTATTTTTAAAACACCTTCGGAAATATGGATTGTTACCAGGTGTAACGGTAAGCATAGCCGAAATAATGGATTATGATAAAAGCATGTTAGTAAAGATTAACAAAGATAAATTTCATTTAAGTTTAGAAGTTTCAAAAAACATATTAATTAAGAAATATGTCAGCTAAAAACAAAGCCTCTCTTTCAGAAGTCCATAGCTCTGTCGATGTGAAATCAAGTATGAGTCTTCGCAAAAAACTATTCGCGTTTATTGGTCCTGCTTATTTAGTTAGTGTTGGGTACATGGATCCAGGTAACTGGGCAACGGATATTGAAGGCGGAAGTAAATACGGATACTCATTAATCTGGGTTTTATTGTTATCGAATTTAATGGCCCTCCTACTCCAAAGTTTAAGTGTGCGATTAGGGGTTGTGCGTGGCCGTGACCTTGCACAAGCATCTAGAGAGTTGTATCCAAAATACATCAACTATTTTTTATACGTATTAGCTGAAATAGCTATTGCAGCCTGCGATCTTGCAGAGGTATTAGGAATGGCCATCGGACTTCAATTATTATTTCAAATTCCTTTGTTTTGGGGAGTTATTATTTGCGCCTTTGATACATTTATTTTGTTGCTTCTTTTACATTACGGAATACGAAAAATTGAAGCATTTATTATAACATTAGTTGCAATCATCGGACTTGCATTTTTTGCGCAGATATTTATTGCTAATCCGGAAATTTCAAATGTCGCAGGCGGATTCATACCAGGATTTGCTGATGATGGTGCACTTTATATTGCCATTGCAATTATTGGTGCTACCGTTATGCCTCATAATTTATACTTGCATTCTTCACTCGTACAAACAAGAAAAATAGAGCGTACTCCAATAGAAATAAAACGTGCCCTACGATTTAATTTTCTCGATAGTACCATTGCCTTAAACATTGCCTTTTTTGTAAATATGTCGATTTTAGTTGTTGCAGCCACAGCATTTTTTATGAATGGACAAACTGAGGTGAGTGACATTCGACAAGCCCATTTATTATTAACTCCTTTATTAGGAAGTACGGTTGCTCCCGTACTATTTGCTGTTGCCTTAATTTGTGCAGGGCAAAGTTCAACGATAACAGGAACACTTGCAGGACAAATTGTGATGGAAGGCTATTTGAATTTAAGAATTGCTCCTTGGTTACGTAGACTTATTACACGACTGATTGCCATTGCTCCAGCATTAGTTGTAATTTACATAGCAGGCGAAGATGCAACTGGACCCCTACTCGTTTTTTCACAAGTCATTTTAAGTCTACAGTTAGGCTTTGCGGTTATCCCACTAATACACTTTGTAAGTGACAAAGAAAAAATGGGAGAATTTGTCATTTCTAAATTAGTAAAATCACTTGCTTGGCTTTGTGCTTTAGTAATTGTTGTGCTCAACTTGAAGATGGTCGGAAACGAATTACACCAGTGGATTTTAGAGAGCGGTTGGGGGGATATCAAAGTAATATTATCACTGGTATTTGTTGTAGTTTCTGTTTTAATTTTAATTTACATTAGCATTGCTCCGTTAATCAGTGAAAAAATTGATAGGACTGTAAATCTTCCGCATAAGAAAGATTTAGTCATCGATGATAACATAATTATGAATCCTCAGCGAGTTGCCTTGGCGCTTGACTTTACTGATGCTGACTTAAACGTAATTCCACAAGCATTACGACAAGGAGGTAAAAATGCGACTTACTATCTGATACATATTTCAGAAACAGCCAATGCGCAGTTATTAGGAAAAGAAGCCGGAGACTACGAAACAGAAATTGACCAGGAAAACTTAGCTAAATATAAAACGCAGATTGAAGCCTGGGGATATCAGTGCGAAATCAAAATGGGTTATGGTCGCCCGAGGAAAGAGATATCGCGTATTGCAAGAGAGTGTAATGCAGACTTACTCGTAATGGGTGCGCATGGTCACAAAGGGTTTAAAGATTTGATTTTCGGATCTACCATTGATGCTGTACGACATAATTTAACGATTCCTATTCTAGTCGTTCGCTGATTAACTATCTTTGTGCTGTGGCTTTTAAACAAAACATCAATATCGTTAATCGCAGAGCGAGTTTTAACTTTTTCATTTCTGATGAAGTTGAAGCTGGCATTCAGTTAACAGGCACAGAAGTAAAAGCCATTCGCGAAGGCAAAGCCAATTTAAGTGACTCTTTTTGTTATTTTAAGAATGATGAGTTATGGATTAAAAATCTTCATATCTCTCCTTACGAACATGGATCGTATGCGAATCACGAAGCAAAGCGA
>JBKCGZ010000019.1:0-2640 GCA_046303115.1 Bacteroidota bacterium
AGCTTAAAATGATTTTTTAACCAACGAGGCAGAATTATCGCTCCTACAAAAATGTAAGGGTAATAACTTAGAATTCTCCATAGTAATCCTAACGCCGATGCCAATCCGTTCGGAATAAATTCATTTAAGAAATTACTGAAAATATATTCTGCTAGTCCGCTACCGCCTGGTGTCGGACTTAATAAAATAATGATGCCCATCACGACTTGCTTCCCATAAATTACTGCATCATTGATGATATTGTCTCCATGAAATGCGTGAATAATGCAATTGACAATCGAGAAGCGGGCAATCCATGAAGCGAATGTGGAAATGATGGTGATGACCCAGTATTTTGAGTTTTGATTTTTCAATCCTTTACTTGCAATAATTAATTGTTCGCCCGTTTCAATTGCATTTTGATGCCATCTGTTTAAAAGTGGTAGTGATGTTAACTTTAATAAAAACCCTTTTATGATATGCGGATTGACAAACAACGCATAGGCAATTAAAATTTTATATCCGATAATTGAAAAATAAACGACCCAGAAAGTATAGAAGATACTACTTCCAATTGTTGTATCAATATGCACGCTAGAAAACAATGCTTCTTTGCCAATGAACCAATAAACTAAAGGAGCCATCGTAGCCAAGAAGATTCCATCTAAAAAAGAGGAATTCATAATTGCGGTAATACTCTTTCCCATATTCACGCCTTCCTTATTCAAAATAAAAATGGCGAATAAAAATCCTCCACCAAACATTCCAGGAACTAATGCAGAGCTAAACTCCCATAGCATTATCACTATAAACGATCGATACCAACCTAAATTATAATCGGTGAGTGCTCTAACGCGTACCATATACGCAAAGTCGCGAATGAATATTGAAACACCCGCCAATAACAACCACAGTGTAGAAGAGTTTGTCCAGGTGATTTTATAAAATGCTTCGGGTTTAAATTCTCTCCAAAACAACCACACTGCAACGCCCAATCCAAGCAATATAGGGAGGATAATTCTTCCTGCTGAAAACTGCTTTAGGATTTTACGATGTTCATTCAGCATTATCTTCTGTTGCTGGTTGTTGAGGTGCTGCTTCAGGTGTGCAGACTACAAAGTTGTTAAAGCCTTCATTCAGGAAAATAAGAAATACTCTGTTTTGTAATAATTCTAGCAAGGCTAAGAAAGTATACACTGCATGCAGCTTACTAACGCACTCGTCGAACAAATCTGCGAAGTTCTGCTGAGGTTTTTGACTCAAACGGTTACGTATATACTCCTTTTGATTATCAATGGTGTAGGGCGACTGTAATACCGTATGAATGACTCTGTTTTGATTGTCTTCAAAGCGGGCCATTACTTTTTCGAATGTGGCAATTAACTTATAAAGAGTTAGCTGATTTAACTCGCCTGCATATCCCGTTTCAGTGGTTGTTGCAAGTTTTGATAATTCATGTTGTACATTCCCTCTTGCAAAGCGCATTAATCGCTCATCTTCCATCAAGCGTAAATCTTCCGATGCTGCTTTAAATTGCTTATAATCTAATAATTGACGAACTAAATCATGACGTGGATCAATTTCATTTCCATCACCATCTTTCTCGTAGCGAGGTAAAAGCATTTTTGCTTTAATACGCATTAATGTAGCAGCCACTAGAATAAATTCGCTAGCTAATTCAATATTCATGGATTGCATCTGAAGCATATATTCCATAAAATCATTCGTAATAGTAGCAATAGGAATATCATGAATATCCAACTCATCACGTTCAATGAAGAACAGGAGTAAGTCGAATGGACCTTCAAACTGGGGTAATTTTATTTCGAAACTTTCAGACACAAAATTGGGGTTCTGTTTACTACAAAGAAACCAAAAAATAAGTAGGATAAAAAGGGTTTATACAAAAAAGAAAAGGCCCTGTAAAAACAGGACCTTTCCAAAGTGCTTAACTTTTATATTTCTTAGAAATAGAAGTTTAAGTTGATAGCTGCACCAGCATTGTCAGTATCTAAACCGAATGAAGATGACTTACCACCTGTAGTTGTAGTAGTTGTACCAGCAAATGTAACTGTAGTTTCAGATGCACCTGTTGATGATAAACCTAATCCCCAACCGAATTCACCGCTTAATGACATCTTAGGAGCGAAGAAATATTCAACTCCGATGAAACCACGGATTCCTAAGTTGAAAGTAGAACCAGCTTTAGCTTCTACGCTTAAGTCAGTAGCTGTCCAAGTTTCTTTAGCAGAACCTAAACCGATGTTAGCTTCAGCTCCGTAGAAACCGCGAACGCGACCTTTACCACGATACATTTGGATACCAGCACCTAAGTTGATGTTAGATCCACCATTCTTAATTTCAACTGAATCGATATCAGCTGCTCCGTCTCCGTCTAAATCTACTGACTGGTTGTCAGAAGTTGTAGAACCGAAACCTAAACGAACTTTAGCACGGTATGCTGTGTTCGCATCTTTCATCATTTTACCAGTGATAACGTTTTCGTTACCGTTTGTCCAATCAAATGACATTGCGCTGTTGTCAGCGTTTCCATTCAATAAATTACCGAAGTAGTTTAAAGATGAGTTAGCGCCGATTCCGATGCTCCAATCGCCAGATTCAGGAAGGATTGGTGTTCCTTTTTTTGAGTTCATGTCTTGT
>JBKCGZ010000020.1:0-13611 GCA_046303115.1 Bacteroidota bacterium
ATCAATTAATAATTTATTTTTAGTATAAAATTTGAAATAAGAAAAGCATTCTACAACAATTAGTAACTTTTACGGAGTACTATAGGAAAATTGAATAATTAAACGACTATTAAACTCCTACCGTTTTTCTCTTAAACTCACTCGTAAAATGGAATTCAACATCTGGATGATTTTTGATCATCTGATCTAACATCCACTGTGAGTCGGCTAAATAAACTAACAATCCATCTTTATCAATCGCCACCTGATGTTGTCTGAACTTTACAAATTCATCCAGCTTATTTTTATCGGAAGAAGTAACCCAACAAGCCTTGTAAACACTCATCGCATTGAACTTACAAGACGCACCATATTCGTGTTGTAAACGATATTGAATTACTTCAAACTGAAGTTCTCCTACTGTTCCAACAACTTTACGTGTTCCACCGCCCATAATAAATAACTGCGCAACTCCTTCATCTGTCAACTGCGTAATTCCTTTTTCAAGTTGCTTTGTTTTCATGGGGTCTGTATTGATCAACTCCTTGAAAATCTCAGGCGAGAAGCTCGGTATTCCTTGAAACATCATGTTCTCCCCTTCTGTCAACGTATCACCAATTTTGAAGTTACCTGAATCGTATAATCCAATCACATCTCCCGGATACGCTTCATCAATAATATTTTTACTCTGTCCTAAGAACGTTGCAGGATTATTAAAGCGCATGTCTTTATCTAAACGAACGTGATGATAAAATTTACTACGTTCAAACTTTCCACTGCAGACACGTAAGAAGGCAATACGGTCGCGGTGACGAGGATCTAGGTTCGCATGGATTTTAAAAACAAAACCTGAGAATTTATTTTCCGTTGGAGTCACTTCGCGCTTATCTGTTGGACGTGTACCAGGATTCGGAGCAATCTCAATAAATGTATCCAACATTTCTTTAACTCCGAAATTATTAATAGCAGAACCAAAAAACACAGGTGCTACTTCTGCTGATAAATAAGTTGAACGATCAAAGTCTCCATAAACACCTTCAATCAAATCTACATCTTCACGAAGTTGACTTGCATACTGCCCAGCTAATTGATCAATCATCGGATCATTCAAATCTGTGATAGCAACTCCTTCTGGCTTCTTATCACTTCCCGGAGTAAAAGCATACAAACTCTTATCAAACAAATTATAAACGCCCTTAAATGTTGAACCCACACTAATTGGCCAACTTAACGGACGAACTTTAATCTTTAATTTCTCTTCTAACTCATCTAACAAATCGAAAGGATACTTTCCTTCGCGATCCATTTTATTTACGAAAATAATTACAGGCGTATCGCGCATACGACAAACCTCCATTAATCGATACGTTTGCTCCTCTACCCCTTTCTGGCAATCTACCACAAGAATTACAGAGTCAACAGCAGAAAGCGTACGATACGTATCTTCCGCGAAATCCTTGTGACCAGGAGTATCGAGTAACGTAATGAGTGTATCGTTATATTCGAAATTCATTACGGATGTCGCAACCGAAATACCACGCTGTCTTTCTATCTCCATAAAGTCGGAGGTAGCGCTTTTCTTAATCTTATTCGACTTAACAGCGCCTGCAGTTTGAATAGCACCACCAAACAAGAGAAATTTCTCTGTTAAGGTAGTTTTACCTGCATCGGGGTGACTAATAATAGCGAAGGTTCTGCGCTTCTGAATTTCCTGATTTACACTCATACCATTAATTGAGGGGCAAATTTACGATTTGTTAAGCACAATGCCATTCAAGTACAATGATTATCTTTGAGCTTCAATTTTAAAAACCTATGAAAAACTTATCGATTGCATTAAATATCGTTTTATTAGTCGCTGTTGGATTTTTATACTATAAAGTTTATAGCTCAGAAGAGTCAAATGTGGTGATTACAGGACAGGCTGCACAATCGAAAATCGTGTATGTTAATTCTGATTCCTTAATGGAAAATTATCCATTGTATCAAACGATTAAAAAATCAATGGAAAAAAAGCGCGACAGTCTTGATTTAGTTTTTCGTCAGCGTGGTGAATCGCTACAAAAGGAAATTGAGAACTATCAGCAAACGGGTGCTATGTTATCAGAAGCAGACCGTGCTCGCAGGGAAGAAGATTTAACGCGTCGCCAGCAAGCTTATGTTACTGATCGTGATGCGACACTTGAAAAATTATCGAAAGAAGAAGATACGATGACAGATAGTTTACACAACGAATTAATGACGTATGTAAAGTCTTTCAACAAAAAGCATGGTTATGATTTTATCTTTGGATATACTCGTGGTGGTGGCATCCTTTACACGAATGATTCACTAGATATCACCAAGGCATTAACGAAAGGATTTAAGAAGTAATTATTTACTTACTGATTGAACTGGCAATTGACCAGTTTCAATTTGCCTTACAATTTGTTCAATCATTTGATCCTGTCCTTCAGCATCATATTCGGTTTTAAGATTAGAGCCGAATAAACGAGCTAATCCTTGCCAGAAAAAGGCTTGCAAACTACCTCTTAACTCTTTAACGAGCGAATAACTACTACTCCCTGTTTCTCGATCAATAAGTTTAATTAAAATTCTTCCTTGCGTCATTGTCAGTTTTTTCAACTCTTGCTCGAACTGATCTTTTAACTCACGCTCTGTTTCTTTAATAAATCTTTTCTTCTGACGCTCGTTGGTCATCGTAGCAACCTGGTCATTGATATATTTCAACTTCGTGGAAGCTAACTTCGCATATGGATAGACACGAATTACATCGCGACGTAATTTTAAATACGCCTGTTGTCGCGCTGCAGCTTCCGGAGATAAAGGAGCAACAATTTCTACTCCCGCTAAATAAACAGTTGGAATAGTATCACCGTTGATGATCGTACCTAATAATTTTATTCTACCGTCCGGCATTACCGTTTGGGCTTTACACAAAAAAGTCATCGTAGCTAATACTAGCGTAAAAAATATCCGATGACGACAAACAGTTTTCAAGTATGGCTGAATTTTAATTTAACCTATTCAGCTTCCATTTAGAAACGGAACCTGCATTTGTTTGTTGTGAAGAAAGAGTGATTTTTTTTGTTGCTGCCTTTTGAAGGTGCTGGGCCATAAAGGTTGCAACAATAGCTTCATCATCTGTTGGATCTTCTTGTAATACTTCCGGAGTAAAATAATGCTTCACAAAATGTGTATCGAAATTACCACTACGAAAAGCATCATGCTTCATTACAAATTTGCAAAATGCTAGAGTCGTCTGACAACCAACAATCGTATATTCATCAATTGCCCGAATCATACGTTCCATTGCTTGTTCGCGATTCTCTCCCCAAGTAATCAACTTTGCAATCATCGGATCATAATAGATTGGAATGTCCATTCCCTCTTCAAAGCCATCATCTACACGTACTCCTGAGCCTTGCGGACGAACATAACGAACTAACTTTCCAATATCAGGTAAGAAATTATTTGCAGGATCTTCAGCATAAACACGTACTTCAATCGCATGTCCGTTAATTACTAAATCATCTTGCGTGAATGACAACTTCTCCCCTTGCGCAACTAATATTTGCTCCTTCACTAAATCTTTTCCTGTTATCATTTCCGTTACCGGATGCTCTACTTGCAAACGCGTATTCATTTCTAAAAAATAGAAATTCTTGTTTTCGTCTAGTAAAAACTCTACCGTTCCAGCACCTACGTAATTGCACGCCTTCGCTACCATCACGGCACACTCACCCATTGCTTTCCTTATTTCAGGAGTAAGAACTGAACTTGGAGCTTCTTCTACTACCTTTTGATGGCGACGTTGTACGGAACATTCACGCTCGAATAAATAAACAACATTTCCATGTGTATCACCCAACACTTGAATCTCAATATGTCGAGGAGATCCAACATAACGCTCAATAAAAACAGAACCATCGCCGAAAGCAGATTGTGCTTCACTCACTGCACGTTGCAGATTTTCTTCAAACTGTTCGGCCTTCTCTACGATACGCATTCCTTTTCCACCACCACCGGCAGATGCTTTAATCAAGATTGGAAATCCTACTTGTGCTGCTACCTTCTTCGCTTCTTCTATATCGGTAATCGCATAATCAGTTCCTGGCACTAATGGAATATTATACTTTTTTGCAGCCGCTTTCGCTGATAATTTATCACCCATCATTTCCATCGACTCAGGCGATGGTCCAATGAGTGTAATATTAGCCTCACGTAAAGCACGAGCAAAAGAAGCATTCTCACTTAAAAATCCGTAACCCGGGTGAATTGCTTGCGCCCCTGTTTTCTTAGCAGCATCAATAATTTTATCAATTACTAAATAACTCTGGCTAGATGCAGCAGGACCAATACACACTGCTTCATCTGCATAACGTACATGCAATGCATCGCGATCAGCTTCTGAGTAAACAGCAACTGTTTTAATTCCCATTTCACGTGCTGAACGCATAATGCGTAATGCAATTTCTCCTCTATTCGCTATTAATATTTTCGTAAATTTCATCAGACACAAATTTGAGTGTCAAAGATAATAATTCGTTAGGATTATTTAATTGGCAGAAAAGCAATTATAACTTTCCATTTACTAAACCTTAAACAACCCCAAAGCCTGATGAGGAGTCATAACTGGAATCTTCGATTTTTTAAAATCCTTTGTGTTACGAGTCACAAACCCACTAATTTTTTTGTTATTCATCATTGAGTGAATTGTTACGGCATCTTCAAAATCTGAATACCCCGCATTAAGTGAATCATGAATCGCGGTTTTATCTGTTTCGACTATTTCAGAAATCATGTGCAAGTTGCGTAATATCTTTATTGCCGAATGATGATTCGTCAACTTTCTTATGATATAGTAGGTATTATTATACGACAAAGCCGTAATATAAAGTTTGGCTTTTCCATTTTGAGAAAGCTCGAATAACTCAGCAACTTCGCGCGAGAAAGGTTTTCGATCAGTTAAAAAATCGATGACCACACAGGTGTCTAATCCGAGATGTATCATTTCGAATATTTTTCATTGATAGATAAACTTATTTCCGATTTATAATCAAAACCAGCAGGTACATTTACAGACCCCAGCAATTTCATAATAGCAGGAGAATAGGCTTCTTTCTGACCATCTTTTATGACAAGTGCATTAAGATAATTTTCAACTAGTGAAGAAATACTTTTACCATTTTTCTGAGCGTACTTTTTCGCTTTCTCGATGGTTGCCTTGTTTACCGTTAAAGTTAATTTGACATTCATAACACGTATATTTTGAGCATCAAAGATACGTATTGGATGATTAAATGTTGTTTTCATTTTTAAATTTTTTCGGCAAAGCAACAAAAGAATTTTTAGATTATTCGTTTATAAGCATTTACAAACGTTTAACTTCAAAAAAAGAAATTAACAAATCGGCATTTACGATATTAAAGTGGCTAATTCAAAACAAAATAAGCGGCATTTAAGACAGTTGCAAAAGTGACCCAAAGTAAATAAGGAACATTCATTAGTCCGGCTGCCTTATCTAGCTTTTTAAATAAATGAATCATACTAGCAATCATTACCCACATTAGAATAATTTCCGCAAGTGCCGTTCCGATTAAATGCCATCTAAAAAAGATCAGACTCCAAAAGAAATTTAAAATCATTTGTCCGAAGAACACCCCTATTGCAAAATTGCGTTCTGCGCTCACTGGCAATATCCAGATGCGATAGAGCGAAATTCCCATTAACAGATATAAGGTTGTCCAGACAGGCCCAAACACCCAATTAGGCGGATTAAACGAAGGCTGATGTAAAGTTGTATACCAATCATTAATTGAATTAGCAGTTAAGAATCCAGAGAAGCCACCTACAACCATTGGAAGCAGAATAGCAATAATGAGTTTGATTGATTTAGGCAT
Source organism: Bacteroidota bacterium (assembly GCA_046303115.1). Lineage (GTDB taxonomy): Bacteria > Bacteroidota > Bacteroidia > AKYH767-A > OLB10 > CAINEC01. Next base: position 5,883 of record JBKCGZ010000020.1, read on the forward strand.
AGTATAAATAAAAAAGCAGTTTGTTAAAGATAACAAACTGCTCGGAATATGTTTAAATTTATTTAATTACGCTACCACCTTCTGCACTAATTCAGCAGCTTCTTTTAATTGAATGGCAGAATATACTTTCAATCCGCTTTCGTCAATTAATTTCTTTGCTTCAGCAGCATTAGTTCCTTGTAAACGAACAATGATTGGAACTGGAATTTCTCCAATGTTATTGTAAGCATCGACAATGCCTTGTGCAACACGATCACAACGTACGATACCACCGAAGATATTTACGAAGATTGCTTTTACACTTGGATCTTTTAAGATAATGCGGAATGCTTGTTCTACACGAGCAGCATTAGCAGTACCACCAACATCTAAGAAGTTAGCAGGCTCACCACCTGATAATTTAATGATGTCCATTGTAGCCATTGCTAATCCAGCACCATTCACCATACAACCAACATTACCATCTAACTTCACATAATTTAAATCATGCTCACTCGCTTCCACTTCTGTTGGATCTTCTTCTGTTTTATCACGCATTACTGCATAATCTGGATGACGGAATAAACCATTATCGTCTAATGTTACTTTCGCATCAACAGCAATAATTTTATCATCAGATGTTTTTAAAACAGGATTGATTTCAAACATTGCTGAATCTGTTGCATCATATGCTTTGTATAATGCAGAAACGAACTTTGTCATTTCCTTAAATGCATTTCCACTTAATCCTAAATTGAAAGCAATCTTACGAGCTTGAAATCCTTGTAATCCAACTTTAGGATCAATCTCTTCTTTGAAAATCAAATGAGGTGTCTTTTCTGCCACTTCTTCGATATCCATTCCTCCTTCTGTTGAATACATAATCATATTGCGACCTGTCATACGGTTCATCAAAACGCTCATATAAAATTCAGAAGTTTCACTTTCACCTGGATAGTAAACATCCTGAGCAATTAAAACCTTATTTACTTTTTTACCCTGAGGACCAGTCTGTGGCGTGATTAATTGCATTCCGATAATCTGAGATGCTTTCTCTTTAACATCATCTAGGTTCTTCGCTAACTTAACGCCACCACCTTTTCCACGACCACCTGCGTGAATCTGTGCTTTCACAACCCACCACTGTGTTCCTGTTTGCTCTGTTAATTTTTGCGCCGCAGCTACTGCCTCTTCAGCTGTATCCGCTACGATTCCTTCTTGAATAGCAACTCCAAAACTTTTTAAAATCGACTTGCCTTGATATTCATGTAAATTCATAATGCTTGTATAGTTAGTTTCGCAATTTTGATTGCGGCACAAAAGTATCAAAAAATCAAATGTAAATTTGTCCGAACCCATCATTCTAATCAGATTTTAAACATTTTAAGTATTCAGTTGTTCTGAAAAATAAAATTCATACCATGGCACTAAAAGTTGGAAGCAAAGCCCCTGCTATTAAGGGAGTTAATCAGGCAGGAGAAAAAATAAAATCAGCAGACTTGAAAGGAAAAAAGGTGATACTTTATTTTTACCCTAAGGACAGTACGCCTACCTGCACCGTTGAATCATGTAATTTAAGAGATAATTATAAGTCGCTAACCAAAGCTGGCTTTGAAGTAATTGGTGTGAGTGCCGATGATGTAAAAAGCCACGAGAAATTCGCGACCAAGCAAAACCTTCCCTTTACTTTATTAGCTGATACTGATCGTGAATTGATTGAAGCATATGAGGCTTGGGGCGAAAAATCAATGTATGGCAAAAAGTACATGGGCATTATCCGCAAGACTTATGTGATTGATGAGAAGGGAAAAATTGCTGCAATCATTGAAAAAGTAGATGCGAAAAATCACGCAGCTCAAATTCTAGAAGCACTTCAAAACGGTTGAAATCCGGAAACGAATCTAAGATTTCCAGACATATCCTCTTGAGCAATTGTTTCTGCGAAGCCTAATCCGCGAAGCAAACGCTCTACTTCAACCCCATATAATTTATTCACTTCAAACCAAAGCGATCCTCCAGGTGTCAAATGCTGTTTGGCATATAATGCTATTTTTCGATAAAATCGAATGGGGTCATCATCGGGAGCAAATAGAGCAAGGTGTGGTTCGAAATTTAATACTGAATCGCTCATTGTATTGCCTTCAATCGAGGTAATGTATGGAGGATTGCTGACAATCAAATCGAACTTCAAATCCGAATTATTTTCAAACCCCTCTTCTAAAACATCTATCCAAAATAAATTCAGATTTACGTTGTGACCCTCTGCATTTTTCTTCGCAACAGCCAACGCTTCCAATGAAATATCGCAACCATAGACTTGCTTTAACTTTAATTGCTTTGCTAATGCAATTGGAATACATCCAGAACCACAGCAAATATCTAAAACACTTGCATCCACATTTAATTCAACCTCTTCCTTAATTAAGTAAACCAACTCTTCTGTTTCGGGACGAGGAATTAAAACACTTTCATCAACGAAATACTTTTCGCCTGCAAACCAGGCAATATTTGTTACGTATTGCAACGGCATTCCGCTTTGAAGTTTTATCAAATCGTTTTGAAGAGTTTCCATTAAACTTGATGGTAATGAAATGGTCGATTTTAGATCTATTTCATTCGCATTTACAGATAAACGATCGGCTAATAAAAAACGAATTAACGAACTACGTTCTCCTTCATCAATTGATTGGAGTTGCTGATTAGCATAGCTATTAAATTCATTCAGATTCACACTGCAAAGATGAAGTAAAAATCAATGCTTAAAAAGAATCAGTAAAACAATTCCTTTGTTACCTTTGCAAGCAATGGACATGAACGAACAGTATATGCAACGGTGTTTGCAATTAGCCTTGAAAGGATTAGGAAATGTATCGCCGAATCCGATGGTGGGTTGTGTTATTGTTCATGAAAATAAAGTTATCGGAGAAGGATATCATCAGCAATATGGTGAAGCGCATGCAGAAGTAAATGCAATTAATTCTGTAAGTGATAAATCATTATTACTTAAATCTACGCTCTACGTCTCCCTCGAACCGTGTAATCATTTTGGAAAAACACCTCCATGCGCTGATCTGATTTTAAAATATCAAATCCCAGAAGTGATTGTTGGAATTCAAGATCCATTTGAAAAAGTAAATGGCAGCGGAATAAAAAAATTAGTTGATGAAGGAGTGCGTGTAACCACTGGGGTTTTAGAAAACGAATGTCGAGAAATCAACAAACGATTTTTCACTTTTCATCAGCAAAAAAGACCTTACATCATTTTAAAGTGGGCGCAAAGCAAAGATGGATTTATTGGTAAGAAAAATCAGTCGGTACGTATAAGCAACGAACTAACTCGAATAATAAACGACACCTTGAGAACACAGGAAGATGCTGTTTTAATTGGAGGTGAAACAGCAAGAACAGACAATCCACATTTAACAGTTCGTAGTATCGAGGGAAGAAATCCGAAGCGAATTATTATTTCTGAAAGCGGAAATCTGCCAAGTAAATTAAATGTGTTTGATGGCAATGCTCCGACAATTGTATATTCGAAAAACAACTTTACTCATGCTAATTGCGAGTCAGTATTAATTCCTGAAGACAATGCTTTATCTTTTATCTTATCAGACTTATACCATAAAAACATTCAAAGCGTGATTGTTGAAGGAGGCACTTCAGTATTAAATCAATTCATTCAAAATGACCTATGGGATGAAATTAGAATTTTTGAAAGCGATAGTTTACTAGAAGATGGTATCTTAGCACCAACAATTAGTTTAGCTATTTCGAATACTGAGCAAATTGGCAACAATATTTTAAAAACAATTTACAGGAAGAAATAAATGTCGGCGGAGCTTTTAATCATCATTGCAATTGCATCTTTACTATCTGCACTACTCTATATCATTCTTAAATTTTTCGAACGGTTTCAGGTTACGAATATTCATGGATTAACCGCCAACTATTTAACAGCTTCTTTATTTTCATTCTTCTACACATTTAAAACAAACCTTCAACTATTACCGCATTCATCGACGTATGCAGGATTTGCGTTAGGAATTGGATTATTATTTATCTGTGTGTTTTATACAGCTGCCATCACTGCACAAAAATCCGGAATTGCCATTACCTCCATAGCTGGTAAAATGTCGATGGTGATACCGATTCTATTTGGCTATTTTTTATATAACGATCAGTTAACTATGGCTAGAATAGTTGGGGTTTTACTTGCGCTAACGGCAGTTTATTTAAGCAGCTCTCCTTCAGATAAAGACACAACCAATTCAAGTAAAAAAAACTGGCTATTCCCATTGTTGTTATTTATTGGTAGTGGACTTGTTGACACCTCGATAAAAGCTGGGCAACATTATTTCATGACGGAAGAAAATCAATATTTATATTTTGCATTTCTTTTCGGATCAGCAGGTGTTTTCGGAATTATACTCACCACAACCATGTATATCCGAAGTAGAATAAAAATAAAACTTAAGAGCATTATTGCAGGATTTATTTTAGGTATTGCCAACTTCTACTCCTTGGTATTTCTTGTAAAAGCCCTATCAGACGACAGAGCAGAAAGTATGTTGATTTTTTCAATCAGCAATGTATTAGTAGTATTATTCTCTGCAATTTTAGGCTTGTTAATTTTTAAGGAAAAGCCGCATAAAAAAAATCTTATCGGACTATTACTCGCTGTTGGAGCAATTATTATTCTGACTTTATAAAATGTTGTTTGACGATACATATTTATCCATCAAAGAAATTTCTACAGGCGACTTTCGTGACAGAGGAAGTAAATTTATAGCATTTGCTTATCCGATAAAATCAGAATCAGAAGTAAAAGAAATTATCCAACAACTAAAGAAAGAACATCCGCAAGCAAATCATCATTGCTATGCTTTTAGATTAAGTCCTGACCCAACTGTATATCGTGCCTCCGATGATAGAGAACCTTCGGGAAGCGCAGGAAAACCAATTTTAGCAGCAATACAATCACAACAATTAACCAATGTATTAATAGTAGTAGTTCGTTACTTTGGAGGAAGTTTATTAGGTGTTCCTGGTTTAATAAACGCCTATAGAACTGCAGCAGCAGAAGCTTTAAGTAAAGCAAAAATTATCGAACATACCATCAATGATAAATTTGAAATCACATTCGATTTTGAAAGTATCAACGATGTACATTCAATTATAAAATCTGAAGGTGCTATTATTATCGAACAGACGTATGAAACACCTTGTATTATTCAATTTGAATTGCGAAAAAGTAAAACCAATCAGTTATTACAAAAACTAAAAAATCATCCGACATTAGCTGCTAAAGCCAGCTGGAAATTGATTTAATAATTTATCAATCAATTTTACATATTACAACAACTAATAATAAAAGCACGTGGTTATTCGTTGAATAAAAAAACGACCTATGCATTTCCGACCTATCCCCCGCCTAACCGATGAACTTTGGTTTCCTCCAATCTCACAAGCTGATTCAGAAGGACTAGTCGCTATTGGTGGCGACTTAAGTCCGGAACGATTAATTCTCGCATACAAGAGTGGGATATTTCCATGGTTCAGTGGTAAAATTCCACATTGGTATAGTCTAGATCCACGATTTGTATTGAAGCCAGAAAATTTGAAGGTCAGTAAAAGTATGCGACCGATTATCAATCAGAGAAAATTTGAATTGAAAATCAATACTAGCTTTCACGAAGTGATTGTGAATTGCAAAACTATTCGTCGTGATGGACAAGCAGGAACATGGATCACGAATGATATTGTTAAGTCGTACACGCAGCTACATGAAATGGGAATTGCTCATTGTGCAGAAGCATGGCAAGATGATCAATTAGTTGGTGGACTTTACGGAATCAAAATGGGCAATGTATTTTTTGGAGAGAGCATGTTTAGTAAACAATCGAATGCGAGCAAATTTGCATTCATCCAATATGTTCAGCAATTGCAAAGCGAAGGAATAGAACTCATCGATTGCCAGATGGAAACAGAATATCTTGGTAGCTTAGGAGCATCCTTTATTTCAAGAACCTTTTTCTTGACAGAGCTACAGCGATTAATTCCCAAAGGCAAATACTAAAAATAAGGTTGTAATAACTTTAGAAAACTATCTGGAGCCGCCATTGGTTTTCCTGTGGCCTTATTCACAAAAACTAAAGTTGTAGAAGCTTTATTGATTAATTCGTTTTTCTCATTATACACCTCATATTCAAAAGCAATTCGAGCTTCAGGCATTTTAATAATTGATGTATTGATAGTGAGCAACTCATCATAAAAACCAGGCTTGAAAAATTTAATCTGATAATCCAATACAGGAAGCATCACCCCTTCCTGCTCTTCTAACTCCTTATAACTGATTCCTAAATTGCGCAAGGCTTCAACCCTGGCCACTTCAAAATACTGCGCATAATTTCCGTAATAGACATAATTCATTCGGTCAGTTTCAGAATAGCGAACACGTATTTGAGTGGTATGCTTGTACATAAATCACTGCGAAGATGCGAATAATTTATTAAAGAATTTTTGCGGGAAAATATTTTAAATAACGATCAGAATCGTTATCATTGCAACATAATGAATACTTTATTTTACAAACGATTTTCACTCGGAGTTACCGGATTAATACTCTTTGTTTTAAGTTCCTGCGGGTCATATTATAGTATTAGCGATATTACAACAAAACAATATCCTATTAAAGATTCAACCATTGCAAGTGTTGACTCTGCAACCTATAATTACATTAAGCCATATCACGACTCATTAGATAAAATCATGTCGGAAATATTGGTGTATTCCGAACAAAATATAGGTAAAGGGTCTCCGGAAAGTTTAATAGGAAATTTCACAACCGATGCATTACTAAACCAAACGAATCTTAAATGCGATTCATTAAAAATTAAACATGCTGATTTTGCATTTGGCAATAGCGGTGGATTAAGAATGTCGCTACCAACAGGTGAAGTCACATTAGGAAGAGTATTTGAATTAATGCCATTTGAAAACACCATCCTGATTTTAGATATGAATCATGAACAATTAAAAACATTGTTTCAATACATGGTTCAACGTAAAGGAATTCCGATTGCAGGAATGAAAATCAAAATTAGTAAGACTAGTTATCAGGATATTTTAATTAATGGAATGCCTTACGATTCGACAAAAACATACAGAGTTGCTACCAATGATTACTTATCGAATGGCGGAGATGGAATGATGTTTTTAAGAGATGTAAAAAGCAAAACAGATATCGAATTAAAAGTGCGTGATAGTTACATCAGAGAAATGAGCGGCCTGAATGCTCAGGGTAAAAAATTAAAAGTTGTTTTAGATGGAAGAGTTTCAGAAATACAATAGAAAAGATTTTATTAAGCTTATGGGATTAGCTGGTGGCGCTTTAGCACTATCTTCTATTCCGTCAGACTTACTTGCTGATGCAGGCCTTACTAAGATAACTATCCTGCACACGAATGATACGCATAGTCGTATTGATCCATTTCCTGCAAGTGATCCGAAGTTTGGAGGCATGGGTGGAGTAGCAAAGAGGATGAAGCTGATCAATAAAATCCGTTCAGAAGAAAAAAATGTGATACTATTGGATAGCGGTGATATTTTCCAAGGCACTCCCTATTTCAATTACTATGGTGGTGAACTAGAAATTAAGTTAATGAGCGCAATGAAATACGACGCTGCCACCATGGGCAATCACGATTTCGATGCAGGCATTGATGGATTTGCAAAGCAACTACCTCATGCA
>JBKCGZ010000021.1:0-3678 GCA_046303115.1 Bacteroidota bacterium
ATCATAAAAATTACTACCAAAAATTTAAGCTTAAAATTCATAGCCAATTTGAAATAATTTTGAATTAGACTTGTAAAATACGAAATTAGATCTTTAAAAGCAATTATTTTACATGATTTTTTAATTTCGTTACTTTATAAAGTCTAATATTATATTTCATGAAGTTAAAATATACCTTTCTAATCATATTTATATTGTTGTCAAATATTGGAAAAGCTCAACACTTTAAAGCAAAACTATTCATTGGCGCAGCAGGAAGTCAAGTTTCAGGGGATGAACTTTCAGGATTCAACAAAGGCAGTGCGTTGTTAGGTTTAGGCGTAACGTATCCAATAAAAGCTACTTCTGCTTTAAGCCTTCAGCTTTCTTACCTTCAAAAGGGCAGTCGTAAACCCAGTAAACTTGATCAGGGAGACCCAACAACCTACCTTATGCGTCTAAATTATATAGAATCAACTGTTAGTTACGACTTTTCATTGAACAGAAAATTATACTTAAGAATCGGACCATCTATTGGATATTTAGTCTCTTTTAAAGAAGAAAATCAAGATGGACTATTGGGCAATAGAAGCAAATTTGCACCCGTTGATATAAGCCTTGTAGGCTGTCTTGGCTTTCCATTTTCAAATTCTTGGAATTTCGAGTTTGGATACTTACAATCCATATTGCCAATTCGAGAACATGGCTCGGGAGAAACCTTGTTTTTAAACAAAGGACAGTATAATTCTGTTATAACTTTTACATTAGTGAAATCATTCGGAAATAAAACAGAAAAAAGTGAATAAGAAAAAAATAATCGTGGCTATTACTGGTGCGAGCGGATCCGTTTATGCAAAAGTACTTCTAGATAAACTCGTTTCATTAAAAGACCAAATTGATTCTGTAGGAATAGTCATGAGTGATAATGCAAAGGATGTTTGGAAATTTGAATTAGGAGATACTTCATACGATAATCTACCGTTCAAAATATACAACAAAAATGATTTCTTTGCCCCATTTGCATCTGGCTCTGCTAAATATGAATCTATGGTTATTTGTCCTTGCTCAATGGGAACAATGGCACGTATTGCTACTGGAATCAGTAACGACCTGACAACTCGTGCAGCTGATGTAATTTTAAAAGAAAGACGCAAACTAATTTTAGTTACTCGAGACACCCCTTTTAGTTTAATTCATATCGAAAATATGCGTACCATAACGCTCGCCGGCGGAATTATTTTGCCTGCTTCTCCCTCATTTTATAGCAAGCCGCAATCATTTGAGGACCTTGCCGCTACAGTAGTAGATAGAATCATTGATCAAATCGGACTTACACAAGATACCTACAGATGGAGTGAATAATTTTTGTAAAATTGATGCAAGAATTTGCGAATTAATCCGTTTTTTTCTTTTCTTAGTAATGTAAATTTGAACTATTAAAAACAAAAAACAATGTTTGAATATTCAAAAGAGATTTTAACCAAGGTTAGTTTTGACAAAGAACTTTTTCGCAAAGAACTTATCAAGTCGATTAAATGGGTTACTGCCGATGAGCGTAAACTTTTATTGCTTTGGTGCCTTGCTACTTTTCAGGATAAATATGGTAGCATCATCTCTCAAGCATTCAGACAAGTAATTCGATAATCGATTACAAAATTTTCAAATTGTCTTTTACCTTTTGATAGCCCGCTCTACTCAAAGGTGATTCTTTAAATACTTTTTTGAAAACTTCTTCTGTGATTTCTTCCCACTCTTCATGGTTCCATGATAGTCTGTTGTCATGCGGCATAAAATCTTTTTCGTTCGTTGGTTTTGAAAAACGATTCCACGGACAAACATCCTGACAAGTATCGCAACCAAAAGCCCAATTGTCAAAATTGCCTTTATAAGAGGAAGGAATTTGCTCTTTCAACTCAATGGTGAAATAAGAAATACACTTGCTGCCATCCACTATTTTAGGAGCTATACTGGCCTCTGTCGGACAAGCATCAATGCATCGAGTGCACGTACCACAATAATCACGGATAGGCGCATCCGTTGGTAAATCTAAATCAATAATTAATTCAGCAATAAAATAGAACGAACCCGATTTTGTATTGATTAAGTTTCCATTTTTGCCAATCCAACCTAAGCCACTTTTCTTCGCCCATGCTCTATCTAATACCGGAGCAGAATCCACAAAAGCACGTCCGTTAACATCACCAACATTTTCCTGAATAAAATGCAACAACTCTTTTAACTTTTCCTTTATCACAAAATGATAATCGCGACCATATGCATATTTAGAAATTTGTGGCGCCTCCGTATTTTGCATTTGGTGCGGATAATAATTCAATAATAAGCTAATGACAGTTTTTGCATCATCCACCAGCAATCGAGGATCTAATCGTTTATCAAACCAATTCTCCATGTAGGCCATCTTACCATGGTAATTGTTCGCTAACCACTGCTCTAATCGTGGTGCTTCTTCCTCTAAAAAATTGGCTTTCGAAAATCCCACATGCTCAAATCCTAAGCGATACGCCTCCTCTTTTATTTGCTGAGCAATGTTGGTCATTTTTTAATAGAAGTAAGTACTAGATATTTTATGATTTTTATTTGGGCGCCCCCCAGTAGTAGAGCTAGCTTCGCTTCGCACACTACTTGGGCGGGCTATCCGCTTGTTTCTGCTGACGCAGGAAAACGCTTCTATCCCTGGCGCAAATTTATCAATGCAAAAACACTTATTCGCTTTTATGCTAAATCGTCAAACAGACTTCCTTTGTCTTTAAAGAACTTCTTTCCTAAATGACGGTAAGCCTTCTCCGTTACTTCTCTACCGCGAGGCGTTCTTACTAAAAAGCCTTCCATAATCAAGAATGGCTCATACACTTCTTCTATTGTACCACCTTCTTCTCCAACTGCTGTTGCTAAAGTGTTTAATCCAACAGGACCACCTTTGAATTTATCAATGATAGATGAAAGAATACGATTATCCATTTCATCTAATCCAAACATATCTACGTTTAATTTTTCCAACGAAAATTGCGCAATAGATAAGTCAATATTACCATCACCTTTTATCTGCGCAAAGTCACGCACGCGACGTAATAACGCATTTGCAATACGAGGCGTCCCTCTACTTCTACGAGCAATTTCATAAGCAGCTTCTTCTGAAATTTCAATCTTTAAAATTTCACTTGCACGCTGTACAATTAACGTCAAACGCTTTGCATCATAGTACTCTAAACGTGAGGTAATACCGAAACGAGCACGCAAAGGAGCCGTTAGTAATCCAGAGCGAGTAGTAGCGCCCACCAATGTAAAAGGATTTAATTGAATTTGCACGGAACGAGCATTCGGTCCGCTTTCAATCATAATATCAATACGGAAATCTTCCATCGCCGAGTATAAATACTCTTCAACAACTGGACTTAACCGATGTATCTCATCAATGAATAAAACATCATTAGGTTCAAGATTAGTTAGCAATCCTGCAAGGTCTCCCGGCTTATCTAAAACAGGCCCTGAAGTAGTTTTAATATTTGATCCTAGCTCGTTTGAAATAATGTAGGCCAACGTAGTTTTTCCTAATCCTGGAGGGCCATGCAATAGCACATGATCCAACGATTCACCGCGTTGTACTGCTGCTTTCACAAATATTTTCAAATTCTCGACTACCTGATCTTGTCCTGTAAAATCTCCAAAATCACCGGGACG
>JBKCGZ010000022.1:0-3725 GCA_046303115.1 Bacteroidota bacterium
GCAATATCTTCCTTCCAATATTCAACTTCGTGTTCTTCCTCTTCTAACTCCCAATCATAAACTGGGCGTTGTACTCCTGTTTTACGATAATACCAAGCCATCAGTAATCCTGCAGCACCACCAAATAAATGTCCTTCCCAACTGATGCCTTGCAAGAAAGGCATTAATCCCCATACCATGCTGCCATATAAAAAGACAACTAGCAAAGAGATTGTCATGGTTGATTTTTCTTTTTTAAAAACTCCAGTAAAAAATAAAAAAGCCGCGAGACCATAGATGATGCCGCTTGCTCCAATATGATAAGTCGTTCGGCCGCCTAACCATAACCATATTGCATGCAGCAACCAAATTTGTATTATAACGCGATAGGCGATATCACGATGGAAGGTAAACAATAGAAATCCTAACACTAACAATCCAGCACTGTTAGAAATTAAATGCTCCCAATCGCCATGCACTAAAGGAAAAGTAATAATGCCCGTTAACGCATCTATATTACGAGGCAATAAACCGTATTTCGAAAAGTGCAGATGATATCCAACCTCTACTCCTTTTATAACCCATAAAAGCATTACAAAAAGTAACGGAGGAGTAAAATTTTGAAGTAAGAGTTTCTCTTCTTTACGCATTTAATTCATCAAGGCTTTACCAACTTTCGCGATGCTTGCACATTTCCGTTTTTATCTTCAATGCGTAGTAAATAAAATCCAGCAGCATAATTATTAGTATTCAACTGAAATTTATTTCTAAACATCGTATTTAATACTTGCTGACCAGTTACTGTATACATTTTCAAAATGCAATTTTCTTGCGATGCAACTTCTATATTCAACAAATCACTCATAGGATTTGGATAGACTGATATATCAATAGTATTATAATCTTGAAGCGATGTTACAGCACTACAAAATAAATTGCCAGTATTAGTTGCAGAGTTAAATATATTGCTTAATTGCGGCAACGTATCAATTGATCCTGATAAAATATTGTGAGTAGTTTTAGAAATTAGCGTTGGTGAAGAAACATCTATTGTAAAATTAGTCATACTACAACTAACACCAGCCGAATCCGTCTTAACAACAAATTGATTGGTTGGTGGAAGCCCAATTGAACCAACCAACAAGTAACCACCATCAGAGGTCTTTATAAATGAATTAAACTTTGATTCAACCAAATTTGCAGGCAAATATTTTCGTGACCAAATAATCGACCCAGCTGAATCCACTTTGAAAAACAAAGCGGATGTATAATTGTTCGATAACAATTCTGAGTTGGCTGCTATTACATAATTACTAGGATTTAATGAATTCTCTGTTGAAATTTTTACTCCATTGATATTATTAGCCCAGCGAGAATATTTTTTATTCAGCAACATGGAATTACACAAGGAATCATAAAGCGTAAATACAGTTGAATATGATAACAGCGTATCGTCATAAGTAGCAGATAAAATTGCGGTATTGCCGTTTAAATCTTTATAGCTGTCAATTGAGTAACCACCAATGATTCCTGTTGGCGGATTAGATAGAATAGTATTATTTGTATCAACTATACAAGTAATATTATTTAAATTAACAAATGAAAATCGCCCATCACCTAAATAATTTGCCTTGAGCGATGGTTTTGCTGCATTATTAGGATTATCTAAAAAAGACTCGTTTAAAAGTGTACCCGCTGTATCTAAATAAATAATTGAAGGTCTTGATGTCCCTCCATTTGAAGTAATTCCAGTTACAACATACTTATCGTTGTCCAATTGAAAGACTGTATTGCCACTACCTCCAGCACCTATAAAACCATATCGTTTTAACCAAACAAAATCTAAATTCGGTGTAAACTTGGCAAGAAATATATCATAATCATTAAATGTAGATTGACTATAAGATCCAGTTACTAAAATCTCCCCAGTACTTGTCAAGCTAATATCTTTTGGAAAAACAGTTACAGTAGACCCAATTTTACATTGCAATGTATTTCCATATTGATCTAATTCCGTCAAGGTAAAATTATATGTATTCCCAACAGTTCTAACATTGCCCAATATGATATAATGTCCAGAACTAGTTTCAACTGCATCTACTGCTTCATTGTAATCAGGAGCACCAAGAACTATTTGTTCTTCAAATTGTATTTGAGAATAGGCCTTGAAAGAAATAATTAAACTAATTAAAGTAAGGGTTATTTTCATATTTACAATAAATTATATAAAGATATACAATTCACTCAGTTTTCATTACGGCTTTACCAACTTTCGTGATGCTTGCACATTTCCGTTTTTATCTTCAATGCGTAGTAAATAAAATCCAGCAGCATAATTATTAGTATTCAACTGAAATTTATTTTTAAATGGTGTATTAAAAATTTGTTGTCCTGTAGCTGTATACATTTTCAAAATGTAATTCTCTTGCGTAGCGACTTCTATATTCAACAAATCATTCATCGGATTTGGGTAAACATTTAATGAAATTGCGTCATTTTCTAGAATAGAAGAAGTACTTGAACAAATCGTAGTTCCAGCGTTTGTTGCAGCGTTGAATACATTATTTACCTGAGTTAAAACATTCGTTGTTCCTGAAGCTAAGGCATGAGGTGTTGATGGAAGTGGCGTCACTGTCGTATTCGTTAACGCAATTGTACTCATATTGCAAGAGACACCAGCTGAATCAGTCTTAACAGCAAAAATATTTGTCGAAGAAGAATTACCTACATAACCTACTAGTAAATAACCACCATCAGAAGTTTTTATAAAGGAATTAAACTTCGATTGTACATAACCCGTTGGAAGATATTTATTCACCCAATAGATTAAACCTGATTGATCTATTTTAAAAAATAACGCTGATGTATATCCGTTTGAAAGCGATTCAGCATTTGCTGCAATAACATAATTACCAAATGTTGTAATATAATCAGTTGTAATTTTTACACCATTTAAATTATTACCCGATAGTTTGTATTTTTTATTCATTAATACTGTGCTCAATGTAGAATCATAGCGCGTAACTACTAAGGAACCTCCTGTTGGTCCGCCATAATCACCAGAAGATATAATAACTGTTTTGCTATCATAATCTTTGTAACTATCAAGCGAATAAATCCCCATTGCTGTTGATGGATTAGCAAGAATAGCATTATTGGTATCCACAATACAAGTAAGGTTTGCTAAATGATTAAATGAAAATCGTCCGTCACCTAAATACGATGCTTTATAATACGGACTTGCAAACTGATTCGTATTTAAATGAAATTCGTTAAGTATAGTTCCTGCGGTATCCAAATACGTAATTGATGGTTTTGCTGCACCTCCAATTGCTGTTGTTCCCGTTACAACATATTTATCATTATTCAATTGAAAAACGCTATTACCATAATCATTACCACCTGTAACACCATATCGTTTGAACCAAATCAAATCAAGTGTTGGAGTAAACTTCGCAAGAAAAATATCATTATCTGTTGTAGAGGCCCTATAATATCCTGTTACTAAGAGTTCACCCGTATTGGTAATATTCATCGCTAAAGGAACAGCTGTAACGTTGGACCCCAATTTACTTTGAATAGTGTTTCCGTTTTGATCTAACTCAGTTAATGAAAAATTGAAATTGTTTCCACCCGTATAAACAGAACCTAAAACGATATAATGCCCTGCATTCGTTTCTACGGCTGCAACACCTTCATTATATCCAGTTGAACCTAAAACAATATTTTCTTCAAACTGACTTTGC
>JBKCGZ010000023.1:0-13746 GCA_046303115.1 Bacteroidota bacterium
GTCGTACGATTGCTTTCGGAGCACGTATTTTAAAAACAGATCCGAAGAGTCCGAAGTATTTAAACTCGCCGGAGACAGAAATTTATTTCAAGAGTAAAAGTTTATACGGTATCTCACATGCGAAGAAGTCGATTGTTGAGAAAGACGTTTGTTATTTAGTAGAAGG
Source organism: Bacteroidota bacterium (assembly GCA_046303115.1). Lineage (GTDB taxonomy): Bacteria > Bacteroidota > Bacteroidia > AKYH767-A > OLB10 > CAINEC01. The sequence continues at coordinate 167 of JBKCGZ010000023.1, forward strand.
ATATACAGATGTAATCTCATTGCATCAGGCAGGAATTGAAAACGTAGTAGCAAGTTCAGGTACTTCACTAACGGTTGAGCAGATACGCTTAATTGGTCGTTATACAAAAAACATTACAGTGTTGTATGATGGTGATGCTGCTGGTATCAAAGCTTCCTTACGTGGAATTAATTTAATTCTCGAAGAAGGAATGAATGTGCGTGTGGTTTTATTTCCTGATGGAGAAGATCCCGATTCGTATTCTCGGAAAGTTTCTACTGTAGAGTTGTTAGATTACTTAACTGTTTCTGCTGTCGATTTTATTTAATTCAAAACAAAATTATTGTTGAGTGAAACAGCAGGTGATCCAATTAAGAAAGCAGGGTTAGTTCGTGATATTGTAGAAACGATTGCCGTAGTTCCAGATGCGATTACAAGAGCAGCTTACTTACGACAAGCATCTACTTTAATGGAGATGAGTGAGGCGGTGTTGATTGCAGAGATGAATAAAATTATTCGTGCACGAAACAAACGTCAAGCAGAGGAACAACAAACACCAATGCCTGATCATGCTGGCGAAGTGCTGGATAATATTGAAAAGGAATATGAAGAGGAGCAATTAATCAATGATGAGCATAGTACTGAAGTTCATGAGGAAGAAATTATTCGTATTCTTTTAAATTATGCTGAAGAAATTTTTGAATTGCCTGATTGGAATAAGTACTTAGAGGAAGAGCAGGATAAGAATAAACCTAAAAAGAAAATAACGGATAAGAAGGAAGAAGAGGAGAAGCCAGAGTTGGTTTATATTAAGGTGAAGGATTTTATTTTCGATATTCTTAAAACAGACGGAATCAATTTCATCAATGAAGGATATGCAGGACTGTTAGCGGAGTTTGCTAATCTGGTGGAGAATGAAACCGAATATAATTCACAAACTTTCATTAATAATTTAAGTCCGGAATTAAAGCCACTCGCCATTTCGTTGGTTACACCAAAATATGAATTAGCTGATTGGAAGTCGAAAGGAATTTTCGTTCGTTTAGATAAAGATCGTATTGATAAAACAGTAGTTGATGCGATGGCCTATATTCAGAAAAAAATGGCGAATAAAAAGGCGATGGAATTTCAAAATGAAATCAAGGAGCGTGCAGAGGTGGGTGCTGATATTGATGAATTATTAATGCACTATCAGGAGTTAATCAAGTTAAAAATTGCTTTGAACCGAATTACGAATACGGTTATCAATAAATAATTATCGAATAAGCTTTTTAATCGTTTTTTCGAATTCCGATTTATAAATTTCAAATTCTTTTCCTGTGGCAGGTCCTGAAAACCCCGCATGTACTTTTACTACTTTGCCTTTATCATCTATGAATAATGTAGTCGGAAATGAAATAAAATCTTTTATCTGAGGAATTGCTTTCATCACATTATCCTTTCCTGTAACGCCAGCAATCAACACAGGATATTTCAATCCAAGATTATTTACAAATCGTCCTGCACTCACTTTAGCTTTCGAAAATTCATTGCTACGTTCAAATGCTAATCCGATAATTTCTAATCCTTGGTCGTGATAGGTGTTATAAATCTCGTTGAAATATTTTGCTTCATCCATACAGTTAGGACACCATGATCCCATAAACTGGATGATGGTTGCTTTTTTCTGAAAGCGTTTATCTTTTATGGATATGATGTTGCTATCTAAATCAGGGAAACTAAAATTTAGTTCACCTTCTACCCGTGTGATGGTATTAGGATCGCGAAGCTTTGCATTTTCATTTCTGCGTGCATGAAACGGTGCTTTATAAGTATTACCGGAGTAAAACATTCCATTCATCGAATCATTTTTTACTTCAGCAATATAGAGCCATGCATGCGCACCGTCAAAAACACTTAGTTTTAATGTGTTTCCAACTATAACGCCTTCGAGGTAACGATGATCACCTGTTTCAGTTAAGAATGTTCCTGTTACATGATTCCCATTTTGATTAAATACGCCAATAGCCAATGATGAATCAGGACTATCGATATCAAACCAGGTTTCCCATTTGCCAGTAATATTTAACGTAGTATTGCCTTTGTCGGGAAATCGCTCTGTTACTCCTTTGTATCCTACAAATACCACTTCAGGATTCCCTTTTTTGCTATAGTTAACCCATTTACCGCGTAAACGATCACCTTCAATATGTAATTTAATTTCTGAATCAAAGTATGGTGGATGAATAAAGATAGAGTCGCCACGTACATCTGTAATATCACATATGATGCGCTCCTCTGCATTATGAATAACAAAAACGATATTGCCCTTCTCTTCTTTGAATTCAAAATTAAAAGGTAAGGGTTGACCAGGAAGAAATAATTGTCCGAGCCACATGCCCATTAATAATCCAATATTGTATACCATAAATTTTTTAGTTAATTACTCCCGTAATACGGTAATATGTGGTGTCCGATAAAATCATTTTCTCCTTTGCATAAATGGTGAAAAATGTTTGCGGGACATATTCAATTTCTTGCTTTGAATAATAAAAGGCATTTTCTTTCATTCGTTCAATGGCAATTCTTTTAATCGTGTTTTGATATTTCACTACGACAAACTTTCTTACTTCCGACTTGGTTTCTTTTGATGAATAAGTGATGATTGTACTATCGTTCTGTTGAATCGAATCAATCTTATAGCTCAAATATTTTTCCGAGATATTACTGGCTACAATTAATTCAAATTCTTTATTCCAATTAACAGTATCCAATTGAAATATTTCTTTCTTGCTATTGTACTCAGCTGTTTTAAGCAAATGCGAATTGCTTTTGTTTAGCAATGCGATTTCACTTCGGATAAATCCAGCGCTGTTAAATAATTTAACACTGTTGTTTGATACTTCACTAGTACAACTACTGAAATAAAAAATAGCAAGAGCTAAAATGAGGAAGCCTATTTTTTTCATATTAAAAGTTAAACCCTAATTCTCGGGCTTTTAGTAAACATTCATTTGCTTTGATTGTATCTCCCATCATTCGGTAGGTAATACTTAAATTCACCCATGCCTTACCGTTAGAAGGATCTAGTTTAACAGATTCATTAAACCAATATAGGGAAGAGTCTTTGATGCCCATCACCGCATAACAATTTCCAAGATTGTTATATGCATCTGCATATGATGGATTTAACGAAAGTGCTTTTTTATAATTCGTGATGGCTTCTTTGAAATTATTTTGCTGGGCATAAATATTCCCCCAGTTGTAATAGGCTTTATCAAAGTTAGGGTTAATCGCGATTGCTTTTTCAAAGCATGCAAATGATTCATCATACATTTTACTTTCGCCAAGGTATAATCCAAGGTTATTATAATTGTCGGATGAATTTGGATTTATAGCAACAGCAGCACGTAAGTCGGCAACAGCTTTATCTAATTGTCCATTGCTTCCATAGGCAACACCAGCATTTGATAATTTTTCATCGGTATCAAAAGCTTTATAACTGCGCGCTTGTTCAAAAGCATATACTGCATTCTTGAAATCATTTTTCTCTTTATAGGCTACTCCTAAATTATACCATGCATCATTGTAGTTTGGTATAAGACTAACTCCTTTTGTTAATTGCTCAATGGCTTGGTCAAGATATAATGTTTTCTGATTGTTATCTTTTTCTTTTAGGGCCTTCTCAACAAGTAAAGCGCTACCATATGCATAACGAATACGAGCACTTTCTGATGAAATTTTAACGTCATGTGAAAGAAGTGTAATGTTATCTTTCCAATCACCGTTTCGTGAATAGGTGCGAGCAGAGAAGGCAATTAAAATTACAAGTAAAAAAATAGATGTTCCATTTGGTTTTAAAATAGCAGCAATTGAGTTCGTCTTATTTTTCTCATTCGAAACTTTGAAAACTTTATCGATCATTAAAGCAACAAGTAAACAGAATCCGAAAGAAGCAGTATATACAAATCGTTCTCCCATCGTAGCTTCTAGTGTCAAAAATAAATTGGAGAGCAATGAAATACTTCCGAGGTAAAATAGAATAGCAAATGCAATCAATGATTTTTTTGTTAATAATCGAATGGCATAAATTAAACCTCCAACAGTAAGAATAAAACCAACTAAAGCCAAAGGATTACCAAATGTAATATTAGGAATGGTATTATAAGAGTAATCGAAAACAAGCGATGCAGGTATAATAAGTAATCCTACATACCTCGCCAAAATCCCGAACGCTGTTGCTAGTTGTGATGCTTTATCAGGTGCTCCTACAAGCGAATTATTAATCAGTAAAATTTCTTGCTCGCCAGTAATCGTCCCTAAGATTTTCATACGAATGAACATAAACAAAACAAACAATGCCAAATAAGGAATAGACAGCTTTACGATATCCATTATTTTTTTATCTGTTATGAACCATAACGCCAACGGATATACTCCAATCCATGTTACACTTGATTCTTTACTGAATAAGGATAGCATGAATGCAAGGCAGGATAATATAAACCAGGAGATTTTATTTTTATCTACGTAGTTAAACAAAAGTTTAAGTGCAAGAATTCCGAAGAAGAAGCTTAGTAATTCATCACGACTTTTAATATTAGCCACTACTTCAGTATGAATAGGGTGGGCGACAAACAATAATGTTGCAGCTATTGGAATGAGCGGATGGAAATCTTGAAGTATTCGTTTAAGAACACTAAGTACTACTATCGATGTAAGAATATAAAAAATGATATTCATGATATGTCCTGGTAGCGGAGATCCTTTTCCTATTTGATACTCTATAGCAAACATGGCAACTGATAGTGGGCGGTATAAGCCTTCTTTTCTATCCCAGAATCCTGCACGATAGGAGTTCGTGAAAATATCTTTGATCCCATCAACGCCTTTTTTGGTAAAGCTGTTATTGGCGATTACTGTTCCATCGTCAACAGTGAAATCATGATTGATAGTATTTGCGTAAAGCAGAAAGGAAAACAAGATGACGAAAAAATAAACAGGTGTCCAATTGAAAGGAGTATTATCTACTACCATTTTTTTCTCTGGAATAATGTTCTTTGATTTCTTGTTCACGTTCTTATAATTTACTTATCAGGTAAAAGTAAGTAAAATTTATTTTTTTGTTTTAGAACGGTGCTTTTCTTTATTCGAAGATGATTTTTCTTTTTTATCATCATCATTTTTTTCTGACTTAACTTCTTTAACACCATTCAGTGGTTTCTGAATATAGTGTTTACTATCATAGGATATAAACATATTTGCTTGATAAGGTGTCCACCATCTTGTAAATTTAGAAGGATAATCATGCAAGCGAACACATCCTAAACTTACAGGCGTTCCCATAAATAGACCTGGTCGTTTACCGCCAACAGCAAACTCATGAATGCCATTTACAAATCCTTTAGCGCCTGGAAACTCATCTACGGGAGTAATATGCATGAAATTAGGTAAATCAACAGCTCCACGATATCTTAAGACACCACTGGTTCCTTTACCCATTATTTGATCATGCTTTCTATCGAGCGAATCATATTTTAGATATCTATCCCAAAAGCGAGAAGTAATTTTATTTTGTGGAGCATAATAGCGTGGTTGTCCATCGTAATCATGTTGATTTGATTGTGGTGCTTTTGCGTTCTTAGAAGATGTAACAAACTGGGCTACTTTAATAATGGTATCGTTTTGTATTTCGCACAAACATAATCGTTGACCTATGCAATACGGTTTCCCTTCTATGTAAATGATGGGATCTTTTTTCTTGGGAGCAGTACGATATTTGTCGACATGCTGCAGATAATTCTTTAGTCTGCTAAAATCATTATACCATTTTGATTTTTCAGTATGTGATAAATTAGCATACCACGAAGTGATTGCTTCGTTCGATGTGTATTCAACTTTTTCCTCTTTCAGGATTAGAATAATTTTATCGAACTCATTTAAACTCTCATTCCTCGCATATTCTTCGGTACAACCTTTACATTCATTTAAACTATTGGTAGTATTAAAGTCGGCCATGATAAACCGATTGCGTAAATAATTATCTGTTTTATAATTGTTGTTGTATAAGTCAATCAATGCATAATGCTTATTATGAATTCGATCCATGTTTGTTATTAGTGGAGTATAACAGGGATTCGTAGATAATATTTCTTCAGTATTTAAATTTGATTTAGAAAACAAATCGAAATCTAGGAATAGTTTTCTTCTTTGATGAACATCTTCTTTTTTATCCTCTTCGGATGGACATAAACGAATGCAGTTATTCCAGTCTGAAACGTGTTGCGTTTTTTTTGCAATGGCGCGAAAATGCGGATAAAGAATTTCTTTCCACGCATTCACATATTTAGCCTTTTCTACTTTTGTAATTAATAAATTAATTGTAGAATCAGTTTTTAATTTCGATAAGGATATCTTTTGAAAGGATGAAAGATAACTTTCAAATTCATTTTTAGTTAACGAATCAGTTAGTTCAACTAAATGTTGAAGAGAGGTGTTTAAATTAGTACTTGTAGATAAAGAGTCAATCGCAGATTGAATATTTTGATTGTTTCCAATCTTAATCGACTTTTTAAAATTTTGTACTTGTTTATTGTCAGAAAAAATATTGGTAAAAAGAATCGTAGTTGCGATTATCAATAATGCAAAAGCAGCAACGACTATTTTTTTAGAAAGGTTCATGTTTTTGAAAAGCCTATTCAAAAATATTAAATAGTGTCAAATAACTAAAACAAAAAAGGCCTTCTTTTCAGAAGACCTTTACTTATTATTAAATGAGGCTTATTTGTTTTTCTTGCAACATTCTTTTTCGCCACCTAATTGCATATCACCTTTACATTCTTCCATTCCACCCATCTTCTTATGGCACTCTTCTTTCGACATATCACCACAACCTTCCATGTTTCCTTCTTTGCATCCTTCCATTCCTTTGTGACATTCTTTCATAGCTTTCATACATGCATCAGACTTCATGTGGCATTTACCATTTTCCATCTTCACACATGCTGTACTATCAATCATACCTGCCTGCATCCAAACAGCACACATTGATGAATCGATAATGCAATTACCTTCAGCATCTTTCTCGCACGACATCATTGATGCTCCACATTCCATTTTGTTTGAAGAACATTTGTCCATTCCTGCTTCACCACCATTAACGGCAATATATGGAGCAATTACTAATGAAACGATCGACATTAATTTGATTAGAATGTTCATCGAAGGTCCTGATGTATCTTTAAATGGATCACCTACTGTATCACCTGTAACAGAAGCTTTATGTGGCTCTGATTTTTTGTAATACATCTCTCCGTTGATCATTACTCCTTTTTCAAATGATTTCTTTGCGTTATCCCATGCACCACCAGCGTTCGATTGAAAAATACCCATCAATACACCACTCACTGTTACACCTGCAAGTAAACCACCTAATACTTCTGGTCCGAAGATAAATCCAACGATTAAAGGTGTTATAAGTGCAATTGCACCCGGCATAATCATTTCACGAATAGATGCATTAGTTGAAATAGCAACACATTTTTCATATTCAGGCTTTGCTGTATATTCCATAATACCTGGAATTTCACGGAACTGACGACGAACTTCCTGTACCATATCCATTGCAGCTTTACCAACCGCTTGAATACATAATGCAGAGAAGATAAATGGAATCATACCACCTACGAATAAACCTGCTAATACAGGCGCTTTGTAAATATCAATAGCATCAATACCTGCAATACCAACAAACGCTGCAAATAAAGCTAACGATGTTAATGCTGCAGAAGCAATCGCGAATCCTTTTCCTGTTGCTGCTGTTGTATTACCAACTGCATCTAAATTATCAGTACGCTCACGAACTTCTGGAGGTAATTGACTCATCTCAGCAATACCACCTGCATTATCAGCAATAGGTCCGAAAGCATCAATTGCTAATTGCATTGCAGTAGTTGCCATCATACCCGCAGCTGCAATTGCTACTCCGTATAATCCAGCACAATAATAAGAAGCCATAATTCCCGCAGCTAATGTGATAATAGGAATTACAGTCGATTTCATTCCAACTGATAAACCACCAATGATGTTAGTAGCATGACCAGTAGATGATTGTTGAATAATAGAGTTCACAGGACCTTTACCCATTGCTGTGTAATATTCAGTCACGATACTCATAATTGCACCTACTACAGTACCTACTACGATGGCCATAAAAACACCCATCTTAGTAAATGTTGCAGATCTTAACGTGATATCACCTTCTGGTAACATATATTGCACAGCAAAATAAGAAGCGATAACAGTCAAAATCATCGAAGCCCAGTTACCAAGGTTTAATGCGTTTTGTACATTCGATTTTTCATCTTTAATAGATACGAACCAAGTTCCTACTATCGAGAAAATAATTCCTAATCCACAAATTACCATTGGTAATAAGATTGGCGACATTCCACCATAGTTATCACTTACTATAACTTCTTGACCTAATACCATTGTAGCAAGAATCGTAGCTACATAAGAACCGAATAAATCGGCACCCATACCTGCTACGTCACCTACGTTATCACCTACGTTATCAGCAATAGTTGCTGGGTTACGAACGTCATCTTCAGGAATTCCTGCTTCTACTTTACCTACTAAGTCAGCACCTACGTCAGCAGCTTTAGTATAAATACCACCACCAACACGGGCAAATAAGGCAATCGATTCAGCACCTAAAGAAAACCCTGTTAATACTTCAATCGAAGTAGAAACGGTATTCGCTCCTAGTCCAGAAAATATGCTTAAAAATGCGATGAATAAACCTCCTAGACCAAGGATTGCTAAACCAGCAACTCCTAATCCCATTACGGTTCCACCTGTAAAGGAAACTTTTAATGCTTGTTTTAAACTTGTACGGGCAGCTTGTGTAGTACGTACATTCGCTTTTGTTGCGACTTTCATTCCGATATAACCAGCTGTAGCAGAGAATACTGCACCGATAATAAAGGAGATAGAGATAATCCAACTAGAGTGAATTTCTTTTCCATTTATCTCGTGAATTGTTCCAGAATATGCTAATAAAGCTGCAGCAATTGAAACGAAAATGGCTAATACTTTCCATTCAGCTTTTAAAAACGCCATTGCGCCATCAGCAATATAGCCAGCTAATTCTTGCATTTTTGCATCGCCAGCATCTTGTTTACTAACCCAAGCGGATTTAATAGCCATCACAATCAGGCCTACAATCCCAAGTACGGGAATCAAATAAATTATATTGTCCATAAGTTCATTTTTAGGGACGCGAATTTACCCCTTTTTACCCTTTAAACCAAAAAATCTGCTCCTTAATAAATTCGATACCTAGAATAATAACCTTAAGGCAATGTTGCTGCCCCATTTATTATGCTTTTATCGTCTGAAAATCAAACGTTAAGAGTTATTTTTTTATAAAAGAAAGTTCAGCTGTTTGATTGTTTTGCTGAATACGGCAATGGTAAAATCCAGGGCTTAACGACGCAATATTGATGGAATTATTACTGTTCTTGTCGACTTCCACTTGCAATACCAGCTTTCCTGTAACATCATAAATACCAATCAACGCCTGATTTTGAAGGCCGTTAAGTTGAAGGATATCGGAAGCAGGGTTCGGATATAAAGCAAGGTTTGGAATGCCATTATCATATAATCCGCTACAAACATCAACGGTAATTGAATCGCTGGAAGATCCTACACATCCATTCAAATCAATGTAGCTATAGTTAATTTCAAAACTTCCTGCTCCACTCGAAGCGGGGTCAAATGTATTTCCAATAACACCCCAGCCTGTCCATGTCCCGCCAATTGGAGAAACATAGTTTGTTAGATCTAATGGACTACCATTTTCACAAAGTATGGTGTCAAGAGCAAAGCTCACAATAGGTAAGAAATTTACCGATAAGCTAAGTTCAACTATACTATCACAGCCAGTTGATGAGGTATAATTAAAAGGATATATACCCGCTGTAGAATAGTAAACTCCATCGTATAATAAGGAGTCGCCAAAGCAAATGCTTTCCTGCATGTAGGCATAGTAACCTAGATTAAAAGTCAATGTTGTAGTTATCGTACTATCGCAACCGTTAGTAGTAGTGTATGATTCTGTGAACGTACCATCTGTAAACTGCCAAGCCCCATTTACAAAAGCACTATCACCTGCACAAAGACTTAAATTATTTTGAATGTTGTAAGACGGGTTAAATAAAAGTGTATTAATTATCGTACTGTCGCAACCGTTAGTTGTATTAAAGGTATTTGTTAAGGTTGTGTCAGCGTAATAGTAAATACCATCAATTAAAATACTATCATTAGAGCAAGTAGAAAATGTTTGAATAGTTTGATAAGAAGGATTTGGAGTAATAGAGATGCTGGTTACCGCGCTTGTTCCGCATGTGTTTTCAGCCGAAACAGATAAAATACTCGTACTATTCGAACTATTAAAGTTAACAATAGCGGAAGTATCTGTTGCATTCAATGTTGCACCCGATAAACTAATTGCCCAGGTATAATTATCAGCGTACAAAACTGGTGTTATAGCATATGAAGTTGGAGCACCTTGACATGGCGCTGTGTCTGCAATTGCAAAAGTTGGTGAAGTTGGAATTGTACGAATAAATAATGTAACAGTATCTGTAAAAATTGGACTTCCGCACGTGTTTGATATGCGACAAATAAAACGCGTGTTACTCAATGACAAGGGAGGATTATTTATATTTAAGGTATTTGTTCCGCCTGCACTAAAAACAGCGCTACCTGTTACATTCACAAATACACCATTTACTTCTTGAAGCCACTGGTGACTTAAAGAGGATCCAGCTGAAACAACAGATAAATTAGTACTACTTCCTTCACAAATTGTTTTAGAAACAGGCTGAGAAGTTATGGAAGGATAAGTATTAACTTTTAAAAATACAGCTGTTGATGTGTCTGATGAGTTACATGGTCCAAATACAATACAACGATAATAGAACATATTCATATTAGCAGGACATGATGCAATATTGATTGTTTTCGTTGTTGCTCCCGTATAATTAAAGTTATTTACAACATCTACAAAACCAATTCCTGAGTCGACCTGCCATTGGTAAGTAAATAACCCGTTTCCTCCTGGTGATTGTACATTGAAGCTACAATTGTCGTTTTCGCATACAGTACGAGATGGGGTGAAAGATGTTATTGCGGGTACTTTTAAAACAGTTAATGTTGCTGTATTTGAAATAGCATTTGGAGCAATAGGACCATATGCTACACAACGAAACTGAGCGGCATTATAGGCAAGCGTTAAATTAGAAATAATTAATGTTGAAGTTGCACTACCATTAACAGCCCCTGTATCGGCTAAATCGCTCCATGTATTATTACTAAAAATTTGCCAGCGCAACGAATCAAAATCTGTAGCAATCACATCAAAAGTAGCATTGTCAAATTCGCAAGTGGTTAGGTCATTCGGATTGGTACTAAACGAAGGAGCATTTGTAATTTGAGCGTTTGAATCGATTGCGAAACAGAAAAGAAAAGTGAAGATGGATATAACTAATTTTTTCATTGGATAAATTGTTTTAGGATGCTAAATTAAATAATACTATCCACAACTTATGAATAAACTATGTTAGTTTTTTTTATTCAGGGGCAATAAACATTGTAACACTCAATAATAAATTTTAAATTTGTATTAATGACCAAGCGTTTAATTCTATTCTTTTGTATCAGTTTGTTTTTCTCAAAAGCAATTACTGCAACTCCTCCGCAGTCGCTATTGGTGCCAGTTATTTTTACTGTTGAAAATGGCAATTACGATTTGTCCTATGTAGTAGTGAAGAAAAACGGTGTAGCCTTGTTTACAAAAACAGGAGAAAAGAATATGAAACTCAAGCTGGAATATGGGCATGAGTATTTATTGTCGTTTGGTAAAGAAGGCTATATCACTAAACAAATTTTATTTAATACGAGTCTGCCAGAGGGAATTGATACCACAGCATTAGAACCTTATAAAATAGGAGTAAGAATTTTTAAGCAGTATGAAGGAGTAAATATTGTTATTTATAATCAGCCTGTAGGATTTATTCATTTTATTCCACAAGACGAGGGTTTTGGATATGATACCGATTATACCAAATCTATTTTATCAGAATTAGAAGCAACAGAGAATATTTTAATTCAAAAATCAAAAGACGAAAAAAAGCAGGAAGAGAAGGAATTGTCTGATAAAAAGAAAGAAGATAAACAAGCGAAAGAAGAAAAGGAGTCGATTTCAGATTTGAAAAAAGATCTTTCTAAGGATAGTGTAAAGGTGGATTCAGATATAGCCATTAAAAAAGAAGAGGTTGTTGTTAAAGACTCGGTTCAAATAAAAAAAGCAACATATGGAGAAGGCGATGAACAACCTGTGACAAATCTCGGTATTGGCGATGGCGAAGATCAAAAAGGGAAGATAAGCATGGATAGCGGGGAAGATAAAATCCAGCAACATTTGTATGTGGCTTCTGGTGAAGAGCCCATCGAAGAAAGAAAATCTGTTTTATCTGAAGTAGAAACAATCACGCATGAGATAATTGAGAAAAACCGAAAGATTACGGAAGTAGAAGTTTATTTCGAAGAAAAGAAATCAATTATCAGAAAAGTAGTTTACAATTGGGGTGGAGTTTATTATTACAATGTAGATAATAAAACGATCAGTGAAGATCAATTTTATTCTATCATTAAAAACAGTAAGCGTCGATAATTATTTTGCGAGTCTATTTGTGATCTCGTTTGTTAAACTTCTCGATACTGGTACTCTGATGCTACAATTTTTTAAATTGAGCAGATAGCCACGAGCGTTAGCAGATACCGAAACAACATAATCAAGATTTACAACCCACTTTTTCTGACAACGGTAAAAAGCAGTGTATTTACGAAGTTCCTCGCGCGCATCTTTTAACGACATTTTTAATTTAAGTTCGTTCATCAAGCCGTTATTAAAAAAATAAACAGCAACATATTTTTTTGTTTCTGATAAAAAGATGATATCAATTACTTTGATTTTCTTCACTCCATCAGGCGTTTTAAATTCTACTAATTCATCCTGCTGATTTGTCAAGCGCTTTTTATAATTCAATGAATTAGAAATTGCCTCTGCTTCCTTATTTAAAGTTTTATTAAGGATTTTCTCATTTAAAACAACGTAAGTGATTACAAAAGGTGCTGTTGCAAAAATGCTAATAATGGGGAATAATAAAATATTGTAAAGATTGTATTCTCCAACATAAAAGAAAGAATAGATAGCTACAAAAATGGCAATCAATAATACATTCCAAAGAATAAATAACACTTCTTTTTTAATAGTCCATTCCATTTCATTTCGCAATGGAACAAAGAACTCTGGCAAAGCCAATGCATTAAATAATAAGATGCCAGCTGTAATCACTCCGCCCTTTATTGCAAACGACAATACCTCTGTCATATTGATAGAGTCGAGGTCTAAAGGTTTTAAAAAAAATAAAATGAAAGTTACAAAAATCCCCCACGACAAACCAATGCCGGCTTTAATTAATTTGTTTTGTAAAAGAGGGTAAGGAGTATTCGCTATTTTATTAAACACGGTAAAAAATTAAATTATTGTAAGT
>JBKCGZ010000024.1:0-3068 GCA_046303115.1 Bacteroidota bacterium
TGAATCGTTTTTATCAAATACATTCCACAATAAAGCAGGTGTTTGCCATGGTTTTAATGATACTAGCTCATTCGATTTAAAAAGATTTAATTCTGGATAGGAATAGATTTTATAATTGGCATCACCTGCCAACATATAGGCTATTTTACCAAGCATCGCGCTTACAATATGATGTCCGTGACCTGCACGTTTATCCGAAGGAAAGCGACAAATAATTACATCAGGTTGAACAACACGAATTGCTAGAATTAAATCTTTTATTAAGGATCCCTGATCCCAATGCTCAAATGTTTCTTGCGCCGATTTAGAAAATCCGAAATCATATGCATGGCTAAAATACTGTTCACCTCCATCTACACTTCGAGCTTTTAATAACTCTTGCGTACGTAACATTCCTAACTCAGGACCTTGTTCGGAACCAATTAAATTTTGTCCGCCATCACCACGAGTCAATGAAAAGTATATAGTACGATAATGTTTGCCTTTAGCCAGGTAACTAATCAGTAAATTGTTTTCGTCATCAGGATGTGCAGCAAGATATAAAACTGTAGTGGTATTCTTCAACTTCAATAAATCATTCTTCAACGAAAAATGCGTTTGCGAAAAAGCACTTAGATGGAATAAAAATATCCAGAATAGGATTAAGCCTTTTTTCATTGTTTAATAATTCGATAATTAATTAATTGGTCATTTTGTTTTATCTCTAAAAAATAAATACCAGAGTGCATTTCCTGAATATTGGTATTATCTTGATTACCTGATTTTATTATTTGCCCAATAGTATTTTTTAAAGTCCATTGATAGTAATTAAATCCATCTACATTAAAATCACTTAAGACCGGATTAGGGTATAGTCTAGGCGTTATCATTGAATTATTTTCTAATCCTGCAATTGTGCTACAAGGTGGAATCGTTAACCCTAATAACTGCGCATTTGCATGAAAAGCTTGATAAAATTGATTGGCAATCGATGCATCATGAAATACTACAAGATTTTCGTCATTCTTTGTTTCAGCACTCAACGACCAATTATGAGAACCACTTCCTACAGTAGGATCACTATTAGCATTACATGCGTCAGCAATAACAAACTTATGATGATAAACATAAGTTAAAGTAAAAGTTAGTAATTGACTCATCAGATAAGGAGCCATCATTGATTTTGGAGCATAACTTGAGCTAAAGTTGTCAATGATTCCAGTCACAAAAATCCCTCTGTTGAAAGCAGCAATTATACTATCTGCAATAGATGTTCGGGTAAATGCATAGACTCCAAAGTTTAAGTTGGTATTAGCTGAAGTGATTATTTTTAATAGCTGAGATTCTGTCTGATCACTCGGTGAGAAATATACTTCCAAAAGTTTTCCGTCTACCGTAAATACATGTTGTGTATTATCGAATTTATCAGGTCCAAATTTAGAATTTGTGGTGTTGGGCTGCATTCCTGAGCTTCCCCACATTTCATTAAATTCATTTTCGAATGCTAGTGCAACCTGCTTGCTTTGAATGAATACTATGTTATTATAATCGTTTATAATTTGTTGTTCTGTCCAATTGCATGAGCCCGAAAATGCAATTGTTTTGGTAGTATCAGGATGGTTGATATCAATCACCATAAATTTATTATGCATGATACCGTACTGCGATGATGATGGACTACCTAAAGTAGGTATATTCGGATTCAGTGTAGTTAATCCCGTGTTGGAGGAACTTGTATTATAAACCCATCTGATTTGCACACCTCTGTCGTATGCATCATTAACAGCCTGGCCAATAGTTGAAGTGTTAGTTCCTGTAGTAAAATTGTACATTGCAATATCAATCGTATACATTGCTCTGTTGATATATGCAGCTATTGTATCATCGAAGGTGTTATTAAGATAAACGGCATTGGTTCCATTTGCTACAGCATTGTTTACGGGTTTATTAAAATAAACTTTCACTGATTGTGCTTGAGTGAAATTTGCAATGAATATTGATAGTAGGATTACGCGTAAAAAAGTTCTGTAGTTCATTAAGTTTGGCTATAAAGCAAAGTTAACTGAAATGTAGGTATCCTTAGTCGTTATTTATCAGATAAAAGTTATTTTTGTGAATGAAAGATTTTAAAAAGTACTATACCACATCCGCTTCACCTGAAGATGTTTATAATGCACTCACAAATCCAATGGTTATTGAGTTATGGTCTGGTGAAGAAGCTGTAATGTCAGAAACTCCTGAGTCAGAATTTTCATTGTGGGAGGGAAGTATCACGGGTAAAAACCTTGCTTTCGAAAAGAATAAAATGTTGCAACAGCAATGGTATTTTGATGATCAGCAAGAACCAAGTATTGTTACGATTAAACTTCATGCAGCTGATCCCGGAACATCCATCGAGTTACGTCATACAAATATTCCTGATGAACATTTTGATAATATCACTGAGGGATGGACGGAATCTTATTTCGCTTCAGTATGTGAATTCTTAGATGATTTATAAATCTTCTTCTGAAGTTTGCTTCTTAGCTTTCTTAGAACCATCATAAATCTCATACTTTAAAAAGCGACATTCAATTGGTCCGTTATACAATGGTATCTTGCGTGTTGTACGAAGTCCAATAAACTTAGCAACTTCTAAATTGCCTGTGAAAATCCAACAAGTCCAACCTTTTAATTCTTGCTTCATCACATCACCCATTTTCTGATACATCGATAAAATATCTTTAGGTTCTATTCTTAATCCGTAAGGAGGATTGCAAATTAATGTTCCTGTATCGCTAGGTTTTTTAAAACGCTCAAAAGGATTTTTACGAACGATAATGGTATCACTCAATCCAGCATTCTCAATATTCTCTTTTGCTTTTTCAATTACGGCTCCGCTGATATCAGAACCATATAATTTGATGGCACTAGCTGGTTTTTCATTATAGATAGCATCGTTGTAAATCGACTTCCACAATTTAGCATCATAGTCTTTCCAGGTTTCAAAGCCGAAGCGAGGCTTGAACTTATTTGGAGCAATATTGCGCATGATCATCGCGGCTTCAATCAGGATTGTACCACTACCGCACATATAATCTGCTAGCGTA